>CAMFHW010000167.1 GCA_945952175.1 uncultured Phenylobacterium sp.
CGCCAAGAAAGGCTTGGTGATCATCGCCGCCGCGGGCGCGGCGGCGTGGAACTGGCTGCGACGGCTGTTCGGCGCAAAGGCGAAGTCGACGTCCGCCCCGTCGCAGATCGTCGAGGGCGGAAGCAACGCTGCGGACGGCACGGTCCAAAGCGACTAGACGGACATGCCGCCGGCCTGAAGCCGGCGGCGGTGTCGCGCCTAGCGCCGCCACTCGGTGTGACAGACCTCGACGCGGTGGTGGTGGCGCCATTCGGTGCGGCAGACCTTCACCGGATGGCCGCGGTGGTGGCGATGGTGGCCGCGGTCCCAGTGGTCGCCCGCCTGAGCGGCGGCCGGGACGGAGACGGCCAGGGCGCCGGCGGCCATGACGCCGGACAGGACAAGATTCAAGGCTTTCATCTCTAAGCTCCAGCTTGGGCTCGGTCCGAGGCCGGGGCGGCCGAAGATGAGCCCGTTCAACGAACGGACTCATCTAAGCTTGGCCGAGATGAACCACACATGACGGACGCTTGGCGTACGCGCCCTTTGCCCCTATGCAGGCGACCAAGTGCGGGCGTGGCGGAACTGGTAGACGCACTGGATTTAGGTTCCAGCGCCGCGAGGCGTGGAGGTTCGAGTCCTCTCGCCCGCACCAACCCCTCCCCTCAGAGACGGATGAACGCCAGGGCGGCCGGCGCAAGGGACGCCACCAGCAGCACGGCCATGGTGACGTTGAAGGCCCGCAGGGCGGCCGGACGGTCGAGAAAGCGGCGCATCCCCACGCCGAAGCCGGTCCAGGTCGCCACGCAGGGGCCGTTGACGGCGAAGAACACCAGGCTGACCAGCACGACGTTGACCGCGTAGTTCTCCTTGGGCGCATAGGTGGTCACGGCGCTCAGCGCCATGGCCCAGGCCTTGGGATTGACCCACTGGAACGCCGCGGCCTGCCAGAAGGTCATGGGCCGCGAGACCGACGGGCCGCCGCCGATCCCCTTGGCGGTGGCGATCTTCCAGGCGAGCCACAGCATGTAGAGGCCGCCCGCCACGGCCAGCACCGCATGCAATTGCGGGAAGGCCGCGAAGACGCCGCCCAAGCCCAGCCCAACCGCCGCGATCATGAAGGCGAAGCCCAGGGCCACGCCCGCCAGGTGCGGGCCCGTGGCGCGGAAGCCGAAATTGGCGCCCGAAGCCATGAGCATGGTGTTGTTCGGGCCGGGCGTGATGGACGAGACGAAGGCGAACATCGCCAGCGCCGCGGTCAGTTGGGGACTGAGGATCGTCATTGGGGAGGCTTTCTGAGATGAGCCTCGGACGATTTGAAGGAATGCCGCCGGCCGCCCCTCGCATCGTCGCGAGGGGCTTGGACCGGTGTCGAACCTAGACCGTCTCCCCTCGGCGCGCAGCAGCCGCCACCACGGCCACGATAGCCGTGTTGGGCATGGCGATGAGGGCTGCGCGAAGAAGGTTCACGAGTTCGGATTCCTTGACGGCGCGGGGGTTAGCATGCGCACGCCGGCTTGACCACCGGCCTCGTCAGCGCGCGCCGTAGAGCCGCCGCAGGACCAGCGGGGCAAGGCCGGGCAGATCCTCGGCCGTGAGCCCGGGCCCGTGCAGTTCCGCCGCCTCCGCATGGATCCAGGCGGCCGCGCAGGCGGCCTCGAAACTCTCCATGCCCTGCGCGATCAGGGCGCCGATGAACCCCGCCAACACGTCGCCCGAGCCGGCGGTGGCGAGCCAGGGCGAGCCGTTGGCGCTGATCGCCGCGCGGCCGTCGGGATGGGCGACCACCGTGTCGTGGCCCTTCAGCAGGACCACCGCGTCGGCCTTCTTGGCGGCCCGCCGCGCGGCGGTGATCCGTTCCGGCGCGGCGCGCAGGACGCCGGGAAACAGGCGCTCGAACTCGCCCGGATGCGGCGTCAGCACATCGTCGATGTCGAGGGCCGAGAACAGCTCCTCGGGGTCGTCCTTGAAGACGGTGATCGCGTCGGCGTCGATCACCAGGGCCGCGCCGGTGCGCGCCAGGGCCAGGACGTTCAGGAGCGTCGTCTCGTTGACCCCGGCGGCCGGACCGATGACGGCGGCGTCGACCTCGGCGGCCAGTTGCTCCAGCTCGGCCTCGGTTTCGAAGGGCTTCAGCATCACCGCCTCGAGATGGGCGGCGTTCACGGCCAGGGCGTCGGGCGGCGAGAGGAGCGTCACCAGCCCCGCGCCCATCCGCAGGCCGGCCCGAGCCGACAGCCGCGCCGCGCCCGTGCTCCAGGGATCGCCGCTCACCACCACCAGCCGGCCGCGCGCATGCTTGTGCGAGGTCGCCGAGGGCCAGGGGAAGCGCGCCAGCCAGGCGTCCGGCGCATTCTCGATCAGGCCGGTGTCGACGGGGGCCAAGCCGATGTCGGCCACCACGACCTCGCCGCAGCGCCCCTGCCCCGGCTCCAGAACGTGGCCAGGCTTCTTGGCGTGGAAGGTGACGGTCAGCCCGGCCCAGAAGGCGGCGTCGCCGAGCGCCTGGCCGGTGTCGCCGGAGACTCCGCTCGGCAGGTCGATGGCGACCACCTGTTCGGACCGTCGCTCGGACGCGCGGGCGATCCGCGCCGCCTCGCCGCCCAGCGCCCTCGCCAGGCCCGCCCCGAACAGGGCGTCGACGATCAGATCGGCCGCACGATCCCCCTGCCCCAGCTCCAGGTTCTCGCCCGTCCAGGCCGCGGCGGCCTGACGCGCGCTGTCGGACTTCGGCGGGCCCATCCGTTCGACCCAGACCGGCCAGCCCCGCTCGGCGAGGAGCGCGGCGACCACGTAGCCATCGCCGCCATTGTCCCCCGGACCGCACAGGACGGCGGTCGGGCGAGGGTCGAAGCGGTCGCAGATCACGTCGGCGACCGCCAGGCCGGCGCGGCGCATCAGCTCGAAGGCCGGCGCTCCGGCGTCGACGGCCGCGCGATCGGCCTTGGCCATCTCGGCGACGGTGAGGATCGGCCTGGCCGACATGGGGACCGATCCGCTCAGAGGACGCCGGTGGCGGCTTCGCGGCCGCGCTCGACCAGGGTCACGGCGGCGCCGTCCGTTTCCAGCGTGCTGATCGAGGCGTGGTCCGGCCGGAAGACCAGCACGCGGTCGTCATGCGCCAGCAGGGACATGACGGCGTTGATCGCCACATAATGGCTGAAGACCGCCGTGCCACCACGCGCGGCGAGCGAAGCGGCGACCTCGCGACGCCAGGCGTCGTAGTCGAGATCGCCCTTGGCGTCGGCCCAGCGACCCTGGAACACCTCGCGCAGCCAGGCCGGGCGGTCCTCGGCGCTCAGCGCCTTCGGCGTGGGGATCTCGCCAACGGCCGGATCGATCTCGATCTCGACGCCCAGGGCCTCGGCGGTCGGCATGGCGGTCTCGCGGCAACGGCGCAGAGGCGAGCTGACCACCCGGGTCGGGCGCTGCTCCGCCGGTAGGGCCATCAGCGCGTCGCGCGCCGCTTCGGCCTGGGCCTTGCCCGTCGCGTCCAGTCCCGGGTCCTCGTCGGCCTCGCCCCAGGTGGCGGCGGGTTTTCCGTGGCGGATCAGGAACAGGCGGGACATGGAATCGAAACCTCTGCGCAATGGGCGAACGGATAATCCAGCCAGGGTGGCCGCGCAGCTTTTCCGTTCGATGACAATGTCGTACGCGGCCGACGCGCTCCGTGCCAGCTAGCCTCCGATCCGCTGCAATCTTCAGCAGCGGCGCCCAGAATGGGGGGTTCGCTCCGCGGGCGTTTCGGCGGGAAAAGTCGCGGATGCGGACCGATTGTCCGGCATTCCCTCCCGGGTTTGGGCCTGAGCGGGCGAGCTCGCGGCGATCCCGACGCTCGTTTCCCCACCTCCGACGCCGCTTTTGCCCATGATCGAATCTTGAGCTACAGGCGCCCAAAAGTTAGACAAACGCAGATTCCCACCCGGCGGCGCGTCGATGTCGTCAGTCGCCCTCTTGCCGCCCCCGACGCCAGCGTGCTCGTAGCCCGCAAACGCCGGGGCGGCTCCGCCTCTCCGCACAACAGTCGGGTCCATGAAAAAGATCGAAGCCATCATCAAGCCCTTCAAGCTCGACGAGGTGAAGGAGGCCCTGCAGGAGCTGGGCGTCCAGGGCATGACCGTCATCGAGGCCAAGGGCTATGGCCGCCAGAAGGGCCACACGGAGCTCTATCGGGGCGCCGAGTACGTGGTGGACTTCCTGCCCAAGATCAAAATCGAAGTGGTGGTGGCCGACGACCAGCTCGAGCCCGCCCTCGAGTCCATCGTTGGCGCGGCCCGGACCGGGCGCATCGGCGACGGGAAGATCTTCGTGTCGGAAATCCTCGACGTGCTGCGTATCCGCACGGGCGAGACGGGAGCCGCCGCGGTCTAGGCCGCGGACTTAATTCGAGACTGCTAGAAGGGGATAATCGATGGCCACGGCCAAGGACATTCTGAACCAGATCAAGGAAAAGGACGGCAAGTACGTCGACGTGCGCTTCACCGACATGCGCGGGAAGATGCAGCACGTGACCTTCGACATCGACCTGGTGGACGCGGAGTTCCGCACCGGCGGCACCATGTTCGACGGCTCCTCGATCGCTGGCTGGAAGGCCATCAACGAAAGCGACATGAAGCTGCGTCCGGACCTGTCGACGGCGATCATCGACCCGTTCTACCAGCAGACCACGCTCTGCCTGATGTGCGACATCGTGAACCCGGACACCGGCACGCCCTATAACCGCGACCCGCGTTCGATCGCCAAGTCGGCGCTGAACTTCGTGAAGTCGGCCGGCATCGGCGACACCGTGTTCTTCGGTCCGGAAGCCGAGTTCTTCATCTTCGACGACGTGAAGTGGTCCACGGCCCCGCACAACACCGGCTACTCGTACGACTCGACCGAGCTGCCGATCAATTCGAACAAGGACTATCCGGAAGGCAATATGGGCCACCGGCCCGGCCCGAAGGGCGGCTACTTCCCGGTGAACCCGGTCGACAGCGCCCAGGACCTGCGCGGCGAAATGCTGGCGGTGATGGGCGAGCTCGGCATGAAGCCGGAAAAGCACCACCACGAAGTGGCGCCCGCCCAGCACGAACTCGGCCTGAAGTTCGACACCATGGTCGTCATGGCCGACCGCCTGCAGCTCTACAAGTACGTGATCCACAACGTGGCCGCGGCCTACGGCAAGACGGCGACCTTCATGGCCAAGCCGATGTTCGCCGACAACGGCTCGGGCATGCACGTGCACCAGTCGATCTGGGGCGACGGCAAGCCGCTGTTCGCGGGCGACAAGTACGCCGGCCTGTCGCAGATGTGCCTGTGGTACATCGGCGGCATCATCAAGCACGCCAAGGCGATCAACGCGTTCTCGAACTCCACGACGAACAGCTACAAGCGCCTGGTGCCCGGCTATGAAGCCCCGGTGAAGCTGGCCTATTCGGCCCGCAACCGCTCGGCCTCGATCCGCATCCCGCACGTCGACAGCCCGAAGGCCAAGCGTCTGGAAGCCCGCTTCCCCGACCCGATGGGCAACCCCTATCTGACCTTCACCGCCCTGCTGATGGCCGGCCTCGACGGCATCATCAACAAGATCGATCCGGGCGGCCCGGCCGACAAGAACCTCTACGACCTGCCGCCCCGCGAGCAGAAGAAGATCCCGGAAGTCTGCGGCTCGCTGCGCGAGGCCCTCGAGAACCTCGACAAGGACCGCGCCTTCCTGAAGGCTGGCGGCGTCATGGACGACGATTTCATCGACGCCTACATCGAGCTGAAGATGGAAGAGGTCATGCGCCTCCAACTCCATCCGCACCCGGTGGAATTCGACATGTACTTCAAGTGCTAAGCCGCAAGGCCTGCGCCTGAAACACGAAGGGCCGCGGATCGCTCCGCGGCCCTTCTTCTTTGGCCGCAGAGGCGGATCAGAAGTTCGCCGACACCGTCACGAAAGCCATCCGCGGCGGCAGCGGATAGGTGTTGTAGGTGCCGCTGGCGGCGCCCACGACCAGCGAGGACGTTCCCTTCTCGTCCAGCAGGTTGGTGACGTTCAGGCTGACCTTGGCGTCCTTCACCCAGTAGCGGTCGGCGAGCGCGAAATCGTAGCTGGCCTGCAGGCCGACGGTGAAATAGCCCTTCACCGACAGGTCGTTGGTGTAGGTCGCATAGCGCTTGCCGACATAGTCGCCGCTCAGCTGCGCGGCGAAGGCCCCGTAGTTGGCGCTGAGGATGAACTTGTTCATCCACTCGGGGCTGGCTGGGATCGCCTTGCCCTTGGTCGGCACCACCGTGCTGCTCGCGCCGGTCGTGTAGTTGTCCTGGTAGATCGAGCGATTGTACGAGATCGCGTCGTAGAATGAGATGTTCGGCCCGAACTGCAGGGTCGCGGCGACGTCGACGCCGTCGGTCTTCACCGAGCCCACATTGGCCAGGATGGCGGAGCCCGAGACCAGGGAGCCGATGACCGGGGTGGAACTGATCTGCAGCAGGCGATCGGCGAAATCGACGTGGTAGTAGCTGACCTGGGTCTGGACGCCGGTCAGCGGCCCCATTTCCAGATCGCGGTGCGAGCGCAGGCCGAGTTCGTAGGTCCAGGAGGTCTCGGGGTTGGCGGTCTTCTTGAACAGGTCGAAGGCCGCCTGGCTGCCGAGGCTCCAGGGCGACAGGCCCGAGGCGCCGTAGGTCACGAACTGGCGCAGGTTCTTCTGGACGTTGGCGAACACCTGCTCGTGCTCGGTCACGTCCCACACCGCGCCCACCTGCGGCAGGAACCACTCATAGGTGCTGATCTTGCCGCTGGGCAGCAGGGTCGGGTTGGTGGTGCAGGTCGGCGCCGTCGTCCCGGTCGGGCAGGTCGGCAGGTTCTTCTGCTGCACCGGCACACGGCCCGTGGCGTTCTGGAAGCTGCCCTTGAAGCCCGCCTGCAACAGCAGGTCCGGGCGGATTCGCCACTGGTCCTGCAGGTGGTACTGGACCACCTCGTTGTTGATGTTGTTGGCGTACTGGGTGAAGGCGGGGTTGGTCGGAATGTCGTAGGGCGTCAGGTCGCTGGACGAGGCCGCGAACGGATACCAGACCCGGTGGGTGGTCGAGTGGATGTTCTCGTACCAGAAGCCGCCCTCGATCTGGTGGTCGCCCAGCGTCCAGTCGACGTTGGAGATCAGGCCGCCGCGGTTGATCAGGTACTCCGTGGTGCGCACCGCATAGCCCGTGCCGCCGAACACCGACTTCAGGTTCTGGCCCGGGTAGTAGATGGCGAAGAGGCCCGGCAGGCCGGCTTGGTTGATCGGGCCCGCGACCACGCCACGGCCTTCGTCATGGTGGAAATAGAACTGGTTCGACCAAGTCAGGTTCGGCGCGAACTTGTAGTCGTACTTGATGTAGCCGAGCTGGTCGGTCCGCTGGGCGGCGCTGTGATAGTTGCGGAAGTTCGAGCCGTCCGCGGCCGGCGGAGCGCCGGAGGCCTGCAGATAGGCCAGCGCGGCGTCATAGTCCGGATAGAGGAAGGGCCGCGTATAGGGCGCGCTGGTCTCGCCCTTCACGTGGACGATGGAGTCCTCGTTCGGCTCCACCTTGTCCGAATAGTCGAGGAACGCGGTCAGCCGGCCATGCTCGCCCTCGTGGACGAACTTGACGTTGTACTGGTCGCCCTTCTGGTGGCCGTTGAAGTCCCAGGCCCGCTGGTCCTGATGCAGGCCCGAGACGTAGAGGCTGTTGCCCGAGCCGAACTCGCCGGTCTCCAGGCGCAGATAGGTGCGCGTCGTCTGGTAGCTGCCGAGCGTCTGCTGGAAGTTGCCGCCGCGGTCGTGCGACGGGTCACGCGAGAAGGTCTCGATCGCGCCGCCGAGATTGCTGGTCGAGGCCGTGGCGAGATCGCCGGCGCCCGAGGACAGGATCACCCGGCTGACATTCTCGCTGATCACCGCGCGCGACGGGGAGAGGCCGTTGTAGTTGCCGTATTGCTGGTCGCCCAGCGGCACACCGTCCATGGTGTAGCCGAGCTGCTGGGTCGAGAAGCCGTGCACGAACAGGAACTCGTTCTGCTCGTTGTTGCCCCACGGATCGGAGGTTTCGAACAGCACGCCGGGCAGGGTCTGGATCGCCTTCAGCGGGCTCACGCCGGGTAGGATCTTCTGGATCTCCGTGCCGCCCAGCTCGACGGCCGAGCGCGTGGTCCTGGTG
>CAMFHW010000168.1 GCA_945952175.1 uncultured Phenylobacterium sp.
AGACCAGGGTGGTGCCATTGGCCAGCACCAGGTTGGCGGCGAGCGCCTTGTCGCCGATGGCGTCGATCTGGGCCGAGGTGGTGGCGGTGGACCGGGCCGCGAACAGGCTGGCGGCGTCGAGGGCGTCCTGCAACTGGGTGCGCTGGCTGGAAGCCAGGTAGACGTCGAACATGCCGAGCGTCAGCGGGGCGAGCAGCACCAGGGCCACGGCGAAGAAGACCGCGGCGGCGCCGCTTTCATCCTTCGCGCCCAGCCGCAGGCGTCGGGTCAGGCCCGCGAGCGTTCGCTGAAGTCTGTTCTGCTTGGTCGCGCCACCCATGGCCGCCGCCCCCTGGTCACGGAAATTCCGCAGGAGGATCGTTCATCTGGGTAAATGAACCGGCGCCCGAATGTATTAACGGCCAAGTTTGGCCGCGGGGCTCTCAGAGGAGGGTTTCGGCGGCGCGTCGGATGGAGTCCTCGATCGCCGCCTGGGCGTCGGATTGGCTGGACTGGGCGCCGGTCGCGACCGTCACACCATCCTCGTCGAACACCCGCCAGGTCCAACCCAGCTCTTCATGGCTCAACGAGTAGGCGAAGGGCAGTTCCGACATGGACGACCTCGCATTGTGCATTGCAACAATATGACAAATCCAATCCTCAACGCCGTGTCTGTCAAGCGGTTGCGCGCTTTGCGGCGCGAAACGCCCGTGTCACGCGAATCTTGAACCGGCGCCCTTCCGGCGGTTCGCGCGTTCGGCGAGAATTCCGGAATGGGAGCCGCCGCCATGACCGACCAGACCTCGCCCGAAACCCTGAAATCCGCCGCCCGCGCCCTGTTGAAGGAGGCCGCCCTGGTGGCCGGCGAATGGGTCGCCGCGGGTCCCGACGCGGTCGAGGTCGAGGACCCGGCCGAGGAAACCATACTGGGCCGGATCCCCAAACTGAGTGGAGACCAGGTGTCGCAGGCGATCGCGGCGGCGGCGCGGGCGTTTCCGGACTGGTCCGGGCGCAAGGGCAAGGCCCGCGGCGAGTTCCTGCACCGCTGGGCCGAGCTGGTGGCTCGCAACGAGCAGGGCCTGGCCGCCCTGATCAGCCTGGAGAACGGCAAGCCCTATCCCGAGGCGCTGGGCGAGGTGCGGTACGCAAATTCCTTCATTTCCTGGTTCGCCGGCATGGCCGAGCGGCTGGACGGGCGGACCATCGACTCGGCCAACGCCCAGGACCTGATCCTGGCCTTCCGCGAGCCGGTGGGGCCGGTGGCGGCGATCACGCCGTGGAACTTCCCGGCGGCCATGATCACCCGCAAGGCGGCCGCCGCCTTCTGCGCCGGCTGCACGGTGGTGCTGAAACCCGCCTCGGCCACGCCCTTCACCGGTATCGCGCTGGCGGCGCTCGCCCTGGAAGCCGGCCTGCCGGAAGGCGCGTTCTCGGTGGTGACCGGGGCGCAGGACGTGGTGGGCGGCGCCCTGACCGGATCGGCGGCGATCCGCAAGCTGTCGTTCACCGGCTCGACCGAGGTGGGCCGCAAGCTGGCGGCCCAGTGCGCGCCCAGCCTGAAGCGGCTCTCCATGGAACTGGGCGGGGCCGCGCCGCTGATCGTCTTCGACGACGCCGATCTGGACGTGGCCGTCGAGGGGACCGTGGCCGGCAAGTTCCGGGCCGGCGGCCAGACCTGCGTTTGTCCCAACCGGGTCTATGTGCAGAAGGGCCTGCGCGACGCCTTCCTGGAGAAGCTGACCGCCAAGGTCGCGGCGCTGAAGGTCGGCAAGCCCTTCGAGGACGGCGTCGCGATCGGCCCGCTGATCGACGCCAAGGGCGTGGCCAAGGTGGAGGATCACGTGGCGCGCACGGTGGCGGCGGGCGGAACGGTGCTGACCGGCGGGGCGCGGCATGAACGTGGCGGGCGCTTCTTCCAGCCGACCGTGATCGCCGGAGGGGACGACGCCCTGTTTTGCGACGAGGAGACGTTCGGCCCGCTGGTCCCGGTGTTCGCCTTCGACAGCGAGGACGAGGTGCTGGAGAGGGCCAACGCCTCGGACTACGGCCTGGCCGCCTTCCTGTTCACCGACGACCTGAACCGGGCGCTTCGGGTGGGCCGTCGCCTGGAGGCGGGGATCGTGGGGGTCAATTCCGGCCTGATCTCCAACGCGGCCAATCCGTTCGGCGGGGTCAAGCAGTCCGGCTTCGGCCGCGAGGGCTCGACCTACGGCATCGAGGACTATCTGCAGGTGAAGTCGCTGACGCTGGCGCTGCGCTGACTAGATTCCTCTCCCGCTTGCGGGAGAGGTCAGGTGAGGGTGATCGCCGCCGCAGGCGGCGAGTATGGTGTCGCAGACCCCCGTGCGGTTCTCGCGGACCGCGAAATTCCAGAAGCGCAGGACACGGAAGCCCATCGCCTCCAGTTCGGCCGCGCGGCGGGTGTCATAGGCCCTGGCTTCCGAATGCTGGCCGCCATCCAGTTCTACGACGAGGCCCGCCTCCTCGCACAGGAAGTCGACGATGTAGCGGCCCTTCGGGACCTAGCGGCGCCATTTCCAGCCGCCGAGGCGGCGGTCGCGCAGGACATGCCACAGGAGACCTTCTGCTGGCGTGTAGCTACGGCGCAGGCGTCGCGCGCGATCCGTCAGTTCGGCGTCCGGCACAGCGGCCCCCCTCACCTAACCTCTCCCCCCGCGGGGGGAGAGGAATGGCGGCGGCGGCATCATATGTTCTCTAATTGTTCTCGTCACCCCTGATTGACGGCCACCCCAGTTTCGCGTCCCATCCCGCCTGCGACAATCTGTCAGTTCGGGGAGTGGGGCGATGGCGAGCGACGAGACGCCGGTGGGCGGCGACGCCCCTCCCCCGCCGCCCGCCAAGCCGCAGCCCGGCTGGCGCGGCTGGCTCGCCAGGGCGCGGGCGAGCCGGATGTCGGGCATGGTGGCGGCCGCCGTGATCGTGGCGGCGTTCGGTGGCGGCTACCTGACCGCCAAGGGGATCGAGGGCTTCGGCAAGACCGCCGTGGCCGGCGCGCCCGGCGCCCAGGGCTGGAGCCTGTTCGGCCATCCGCGCGGGGCCAATGCGCCGCGCCGGGGGATCCCGAAGCCGGAGGGGTTCGCCGTCTGGCGCTCGCGGATCGACACCTCCAAGGCCGAGCCGATGGCCTGCGTGCAACTGACCCGGCCGCTGGATCCGTCCAAGTCCTATGCCGACTACGTGCTGGTCTCGCCCGACCTCGGCCATGCGCCGGCGGTGTCGGTGAAGGACGACGAGCTGTGCGTCGGCGGGGTGGGTTTCAACGACCGCCGCCTGACCCTGCTGAAGGGCCTGCCCGCCAAGGGCGGCGAGACCCTGGCGGCCAATGCCGACGTCGATTTCACCTTCGGCGAGAAGCCGCCCTATGTCGGGTTCGCCGGCGAGGGCGTGATCCTGCCGCGCGAGGATTCCGACGGCATCGGCATCGAGACCGTCAATGTCGACAAGCTCTATGTCGAGGTCTGGCGGGTGGTGGACCGCAACCTGGTGCGCAAGTCGATCGGCGCGCCCGACCCGACGGCGGAGGGCGAGTACGCCTACGAATACGGCGAGGACAGCCCCAACGACGAGGGCCGCATCGTCTGGAAGGGCGAGGTGCCGGTGAAGTCGGCCGGCGAGGGCGTGCGGACCACGACCGTCTTCCCGCTGGGCGCCGTGCTGAAGGAGATGAAGCCGGGCGGCTATGTGATCAAGGCGCGCGACCTGTCGGGCGGGCGCAGCGCCAAGCCTGGCGAGGGCGACGATTCCAACCCGCCGGCCCAGGCGCGCCGCTGGGTGATGTTCACCGACATGGCGCTGTCGGCCTATGACGGCTCGGAATCCCTCGACGTCGTGGTCCGTTCGCTGAAGACGGCGAAGATCCTGCCGGGCGTCACGGTGAGCCTGGTGGCCCGCAACGGCGAGGACCTAGCGCAGGCCAAGGCCGACGCCAACGGCCACGTGCGTTTCGACCACGCCCTGCTGGAAGGCGAGGGCGCCGCCGACGCCAAGATGGTGATGGCCTATGGCGCCCAGGGCGACCTGGCCGTGCTCGACCTCGACCGCGCGCCGGTGGACCTGTCCAAGCAGGGGATCGGGGGCAAGACCTCCGAGGGCGGAAGCGGGACCCAGGGGCGCGTGGCGGCGACGATGGTCGACGCCTTCATGTATGGCGACCGCGGCATCTACCGTCCCGGCGAGGTGGTCCACCTGAACGCCCTGCTGCGCGACCGCGAGGTGAAGGCGGTGAAGGACCGCAAGGGCGCGGTGGTGGTGCTGCGGCCCTCGGGCGTGGAGTTCAAGCGCTTCCCCTTCGCCAATGCGCCGAACGGGTCGGTGGGCGCCGATGTGGAGCTGCCGAAGAGCGCGCCGCGCGGGCGCTGGAGCGCCAAGGTGGAGATCGACGGGCTGGACAAGCCGGCCGGCGAGCTCTCCTTCCAGGTCGA
Organism: uncultured Phenylobacterium sp.; assembly: GCA_945952175.1. Taxonomy (GTDB): domain Bacteria; phylum Pseudomonadota; class Alphaproteobacteria; order Caulobacterales; family Caulobacteraceae; genus Phenylobacterium. The sequence goes on from CAMFHW010000168.1 coordinate 4,422, forward strand.
GGACTTCGCGCCCCAGCGGCTGGGCGTGACGGTGACCGGCCAGGAGGGCCAGCCGATCAAGGCCGGTGAGACGCGCAATGTCGACGTCACGGCGCGGTTCCTCTACGGAGCCTCGGGCGCGGGCCTGCAGACCCAGGCCGAGGCGCGGCTGAAGGTCGATCCCAACCCGTTCCCGCAGTTCGACGGCTATCAATGGGGCGACCAGGTCTCGCCGTTCCAGGAGAAGTTCCTCGACCTCGGCCAGAGCGTGACCGATGGGGCCGGCCGCGCGGTGATGGCGCTGAACGCCGCCGAGGCGGGCGAAACGGCCCAGCCGCTGACCGCCGCCTTCACCGCCAGTGTGTTCGAGCCGGGCGGACGGCCGGTGCGCGAGGCGCTGGACCTGAAGGTGCGGACCAAGCCGCTCTATCTGGGGGTCAAGGTCGACCAGGGCGACACCGGCGGGCGGGGCGACCCGACCATTGCGCTGAACGTGATCGCGGCCGACGGCCAGGGGCGGCGGATCGCGGCCAATGGCGTGGCCTACAGCCTGATTTCCGAGAACTGGGACTATGACTGGTTCCAGCAGAACGGCCGCTGGCAATGGCGGCGGACCAGCCGCGACGCGGTGGTGCAGAAGGGGGCGCTGAACATCACGGCCGGGCAGCCGGCGCGGATCTCGCGCCGCCTGGGCTGGGGCGATTATCGCCTGGAGCTGACGGGCGCGGACGGGGCCAAGACGGTGATCCGCTTCGCCTCCGGCTGGGGCGCGCCGGCCAAGGACGTCGAGGCGCCGGACTTCGTTCGCGTCAGCGCCGGGACCCGCGCCTACGCCCAGGGCGACACGGTCGAGATCACGCTGAAGCCGCCCTATGCCGGCGAGGCCCAGGTGGCGGTGGCGACCGACCGGCTCATCGACCTGAAGACGCTCTCCGTCGGCAAGGACGGGACGACCGTGCGGCTGAAGACCAACGGCGCCTGGGGCGGCGGCGCCTATGTGCTGGTCAGCGTCATGCAGCCGCGCGACCCGGTGAGTTCGCCGAAGCCTCGGCGGGCGCTGGGCCTGATCTATGTGCCGCTGGATCCGAAGGACCGGAAGCTTTCGGTCGACCTGCAGACCCCGCCGAAGATCGATTCCAAGGACCAGGTCGAGGTGCCGGTGGTGATCAAGGGCGCGGGCTTCGGCGGCAAGGCGCACCTGACGATCGCGGCGGTCGACGAGGGCATCCTGCAGCTGACCAAGTTCAAGAGCCCAGACCCGGTGGCCTGGTTCTTCGGCAAGAAGGCCCTGACGCTAAACTATCGCGACGACTATGGCCGCCTGCTCGACCCGAACCTGGGCGCGCCGGCCAATGTGAACTTCGGCGGCGACGAGATCGGCGGCGAGGGGCTGACCACCACGCCGATCAAGACCGTGGCCCTGTGGTCCGGCGTAGTCGAGACCGGGCCGGGCGGCAAGGCGACCGTCAAGCTGCCGGCGGCGCAGTTCAACGGCGAGCTGCGGATTATGGCGGTGGCCTGGACCGACACGGCGGTGGGCTCGGCCTCCAAGCCGATGACCGTGCGCGAGGCGGTGGTGGCGGACCTGAACCTGCCGCGCTTCCTGGCGCCGGGCGACAAGGCCTTCGCGACGCTGGAGCTGCACAACCTCGAGGGCAAGGCCGGCGCCTATCTGGCCGAGCTGACCTCGCAGGGTGGGATCCTGGCGCCGTTCAAGAAGGCGTTCCAGCTGGCGCTGGGCCAGAGGATCGCCGAGCACATCCCGTTCAACGCGCCCAACCGGGCGGGCATCGGCATGGTCGGCTTCAAGGTCTCCGGGCCGGGCTTCGCGACCGCCAAGAACTATCCGCTGCAGACGCGGCTGGGCTGGGCGCCGGTCACCCGGACCACCACCGAGCTGCAGAAGACCGGCGAGACCTATACCCCGCCGGCGGCCCTGCTGAGCGGGCTGGCGGCCGGGGACGTGACCCTGCAGGTCAGCTATTCGCCGTTCCGCGGCTTCGACCCGGGACCGATCGCGGTGGCCCTGTCGCGTTATCCGTACGGCTGCACCGAGCAGACGGTCTCGACCGCCTATCCCCTGCTCTACGCCACCGAGCTGGGCGCCGATCCGAAGCTGCGGCGCAGCTCCGCGGCGCTCGCCCAGGCCGTGGGCCGGCTGCTGGACCGCCAGACCCTGGACGGCGCCTTCGGCCTGTGGCGGGTCGGCGACGGCGAGGCGGACGCGTGGCTGGGCGCCTACACCACCGACTTCCTGATCGAGGCCCAGAGGGCCGGCGTGCCTGTGCCGCAGGAGGCGGTCGACCGGGCGCTGTCGGCGATGCGCCAGATCTCGCGGCCGGATGGCTGGAGCTCGATCTCCTACAAGCTGGAATATCCCGGCTGGTGGGCGAGCTCGCCCGAGGCGTCGAAGAAGGCGACCCAGGCCATGCGCTCGCGGGCCTCGGCCTATGCGCTCTACGTCCTGGCCAAGGGCGGCAAGGGCGACCTGGCGCGGCTGCGCTGGTGGCACGACGTGCAGCTGAAGGCCGAGCCCTCGCCGCTGGCCAAGGCGCAGGTCGGGGCGGGGCTGGCCATGATGGGCGACCACGCCCGCGCCCGCTCGGCCCTGCGCCAGGCGATCGCCGGCCTGGGCTACCGGCAGGAGGACGACTGGTACCAAAGCCCGCTGCGCGACCTGGCCGGCGTGATCGCCCTGGCCTACGAGGCCGGCGAGGTCGACCTGGCCCGCTCGCTGCAGGGCCGGCTGGAGAACGCGGTCAAGGATCCCGACGCGCTCAACACCCAGGAACAGGCGCGCCTGCTGCAGGCCGCCCATTACATGCTGAAGGCCGCCGGCCCGATGCGGGTGCAGGCGACCGGCGCCCTCGCCCTGCCGCCCGCCGGCGGCGGGCCGCGCTGGGCTGTGGGCAAGCTGGCCGACGCGAAGTTCAGCAATCCGGGCCAAGCGGTCTGGCGGATGGTGACGGTGACCGGCACGCCGGTGGCCGCGCCTGCGCCGCAGCAGAACGGCATCCAGCTCTCCAAGCGGCTGGTCTCGTTCACCGGCGGGCCGGTGGACCTGGCCAGCCTTCGCCAGGGCGACCGGGTGATCGTGGTGGTGTCGGGCCGCTCGGCCCAGGCGCGCTCGATGGCCCTGGTGGTGGACGATCCCCTGCCCGCCGGGTTCGAGATCGAGACCGTGCTCGGCGCCGACGACGCCCAGCACGGGCCGTTCAAGTTCCTGGGCGAACTCAGCAATCCGAGCGCCCAGGAGAGCCGCGATGACCGCTATGTCGCGGCCATGGCGCTGGCCGGCAAGGGCGCCTTCAGCTTCGCCTATGTCGCCCGCGCGGTGACGCCCGGCGACTTCCTGCTGCCCGGCGCCCAGGCGCGCGACATGTACCACCCGGCCCTCAACGCCCGCACCGCCGTCGGCCGAGTCGGCATCGCACCGGGTCCGTGAGCGCGCCGGGCGAGACGAGGACGGTCCGCCGGCTGACGAAGGCGCTCATCGCCCTGGTGGCGGTGGAGGTGGCGGTGTTCGCGCTGGACGCCGCCTTTCCGCCGGACCTGTCGCGGGCGGTCAGGTCGTCGCCGGTCGCGCTGGACCGGCGTGGGGCGTGGCTGCGCGCCCTGCCGGTCGAGAACGGGCGCTGGCGCATCCGGGCCGACCTCGCGCGCACCGACCGGACGTTCCCTGTCTCTTATACACATCTGACGCTGCCGACGACTCCTTACGTGTAGA
>CAMFHW010000169.1 GCA_945952175.1 uncultured Phenylobacterium sp.
TCGACGACGCGCCGATCGCCGCGCGGCTCTGGCCGCCGATGACGACGGTGCGCCTGCCGCTGCGCGACATGGGCCGGATGGCCGGCGAGATGCTGGTCCCGAACCCGCTTCGGGAAAAGACGCCGGACGCCCACGAGGTCCAGCCGGAGCTGATCGTCCGCACCTCGACGCGCTAGATATTGTAGGCGATCAGGTGGGGTTGTCGGCAACAATGACACCGGTTACCTTCAACGGCAAGGAGGAAAGCCCATGTTCAGGAAGACCTATCAGGCCACCCATCCCGACATGATGGCCGGGGCCGGCAATGACGCGCTCCGCGACCGCTACCTGGTGGGCGACCTGTTCGTCGGCGGGCAGGTCAGCCTCAACTACAGCCACAACGAACGCTTCGTGATCGGCGGCGCCGCGCCGACCACCGCGCCGCTGAAGCTGCCGGTCCAGACCGAGCCGGAAAGCGCCAAGGGCCGCCCGCTGCTGGAGCGGCGCGAACTGGGCGTGGTCAATGTCGGCGGGCCGGGCCGGATCACGGTCGACGGCCAGGCCTTCGACATGGCCGCCCGCGACGGCCTCTACATTCCGATGGGCTCGACCGACGTCGTCTTCGAAAGTACGGACCCGGCCCATGCGGCGAAGTTCTACCTGGCCTCGACCCCGGCCCATAAGGCCTGCCCGATCAAGAAGATCGCCATCAACGAGGCCAATCCGCTGGAGCGCGGGGAGGCGGCGACCTCCAACGAGCGGACCATCTACCAGTACATCATCCCGGGGGTGTGCGAGAGCGCCCAGCTGCTGCTCGGCGTCACCTTCCTGAAGCCCGGCAGCGTGTGGAACACCATGCCGCCGCACCTGCACGACCGCCGCTCGGAGATCTATTTCTACTTCGACCTCGCCGTCGACCAGAAGGTCTTCCACTTCATGGGCGAGCCGGACGCCATGCGCCACATCGTCATGTCGAACGACGAGGCGGTGATCAGCCCGCCCTGGTCGATCCACATGGGGGCGGGCACCTCGAACTACGGGTTCATCTGGGCCATGGGCGGCGAGAACCTCGACTATACGGACATGCACGTCCTCGACATCTGCCAGCTGAAATAGCCGCCATGGCCTCCTTCGATCTCACCGGGAAGGCCGCCATCTTGACGGGGGCCAATACCGGCCTCGGCCAGGCGATCGCCGTGGCCCTGGCGCAGGCCGGCGCCGACATCGCCGCTGTGGGCCGCACGGCGCCGACGGAGACCCAAGGCGCGGTCGAGGCCCTCGGCCGCCGCTTCGTGGCGATCTCGGCCGATCTCGGGAGCCTGGAGCCCATCGAGGGGGTCGTCTCCGAGACGCTCGCCGCCCTCGGCGCGGTCGACATCCTGGTCAACAACGCCGGGATCATCCGCCGCGCCGACGCCATCGACTTCACCGAGGCCGATTGGGACGCGGTGATGAACGTGAACCTGAAGACCACCTTCTTCCTGAGCCAGGCGGTCGCGCGGCGGATGCTGGACCAGGGCCGGGGCGGCAAGATCATCAACATCGCCTCGATGCTGAGTTTCCAGGGCGGCATCCGCGTGCCGTCCTACACGGCGGCCAAGAGCGGGCTCGCCGGTCTCACCAAGGCGCTCGCCAACGAGTGGGCGGGCAGGGGGATCAACGTCAACGCCATAGCCCCCGGCTATTTCGAGACCAACAACACCGAGGCGCTGCGCGCCGACGAGACCCGCAGCCGGGACATCCTGGCCCGCATCCCGGCGGGGCGGTGGGGCACGCCAGCGGACCTGGGCGGGGCGGCCGTGTTCCTGGCCTCGTCGGCGGCGGACTATGTCCACGGCAGCGTGCTGGCTGTCGATGGCGGGTGGCTCGGGCGGTAGGGCGCGGCGCGGCCCCGACGCATCCTTTGGCGATCTTCGGAATTTCCCCGGTGGGCCCTAAGCACACCGAGGAGAGCGTCTGTTGGCCAGAGCCGCGAGCCGAACGAAACAAGCGCAGGTGAAGGCCGCGGCGATCGGCCGGGCCAAGGCCGTCGCGCCGGAGCTCCCGGCCCGGATCGGCTCGACGCCGACCACGAAGTTTCGGGGAAACCCGGCGATCTTCGGACGGCTGGTCGAGGACCACGACAAGCATCGCGCCCTGCTGGCCATGATCGAGGCGACGAGCCCCGGCGACCCCGCGCGAAAGACCCTGTTCGAGGCGTTCGTCCGTGACGTCCACGGGCACGCCGCGGCCGAGGAGCAGGCGCTGTGGTCGAGCGTCATGCGCAACCCGCAAACGACCGAATTCGCGCGCCATGCGGTGGGCGACCATCACAAGCTGGACAAGCTGATGGCGGACGCGGCCGCGCGCGACATCACCGGCCCCGGCTGGCTCAGGCGCTTCGCGACGCTCAAGGCCGAGTACCTCGACCACATCCTCGAAGAGGAGACCGAGCAGTTCGTCGAGGCCGAGAAGACGCTGTCCGAGCAGGACCAGCGCTACATGCGAAAGGTCTTCAACCGCCGAAAGAAGGCCGAAAAGGCCGCCGCCGTGATCGAGAAGAAGATCGCGCTGAAACCGATTGGGTAGGGGCGCCCCTTCAGCGCGGACCTTGGCTCACCAGAGCCCCACCCGGGCCTTCGGATCGAGGTAGAGCCGGTCGCCCGGCTTGACAGCGAAGGCGTCGTACCAGGCGTCGATGTTGCGCACGACGCCGTTGACGCGGAACTCGGCCGGGCTGTGCGGGTCGGTCATCAGGTTCCGCCGTAGCTGAGCCTCGCGGACCTTTTCACGATAGGTCTGCGACCAGGACAGGAAGAAGCGCTGTTCGGCCGTGAAGCCGCCGATGACCGGCGCCGTCTGGCCCGCCAGCGAGATCCGATAGGCGTCGAGGGCGATAGCGAGCCCGCTGTTGTCTCCGATGTTCTCGCCCAGCGTCATGGCGCCGTTGAGCCGCAGGCCGGGCAGGGGCTCGAAGCCCGAATATTGCGTGACCAAAGGCGCCACGCGGGCCTTGAAGCGGGCGACGTCGTCGTCGGCCCACCAGGCGCGCAACACGCCGTTCTCGTCCGAACGCGAGCCCTGGTCGTCGAAGCCGTGGCCCATCTCGTGGCCGATCACCCCGCCTATGCCGCCATAGTTGACCGCCGCGTCCGCGGCCGGGTCGAAATAGGGCGGCTGCAGGATGGCCGCCGGGAAGACGATCTCGTTGAAGAAGGCGTTGACCGTCTGGGGCGTCATGCCCCACTCGTCGCGGTCCGCGGGCTTGTCGAGGCGGACCGCCTTGCGGCGCCACTCCCACAGCCGGGCCCTGGCGCGGTTGCCGACGGGGTCGGCGGGCCGGACCTCCAGGGTCGCATAGTCGCGCCAGGTGTCAGGGTAGCCGACCTTCACCCGCAGCTTGTCGAGCTTGCGCAGGGCCGCTTGCCGGGTCTCGGGCGCCATCCAGTCGGTGCGGGCGATGCGCGCCCGGTAGGCCGCGCGCAGGGTCTCGACGAGGGCGACCATATGCGCTTTGGCGTCGGGGCCGAAATGACGGCGCACATAGAGTTCGCCCACGGCCTCCCCAAGCGCGGCGTTGAGCGCCCCGGTGGCGCGCTTCCAGCGCTCTCGCTGCTGGGGCTGGCCCGACAGGATGCGCCCGTTGAAGTCGAACGCCAGGTCGTCGATGGCCCGCGGCAGCACCTCCGCCGTCGCGTTGAGGCAATGGAAGGTCAGGTAGCCGCGCCAGGTCTGGACCGGGGTGGCGCGAAACAACTTCGCCAGCCCCTGGATCGCGTCGGGCTGCTTGGCGCCGAACAGGTCGTGACCGTCCGGGATCTCCAGCGCCGCGAAGACCTCGTCCCAGGGGAACTCGGGCGCCAGGGCCTTCAGGCCGTCGCGGGACTTCGGATTGTAGGTGAGGTCGCGGTCGCCCCGCTTCTCGGCCGGCCAGTGCAGGGCCGCGATCGCGGTTTCGAGCTGCAGAATTCCAGCCGCCGCCGCGCCGGGCTCGGGATAGCCGGCGCATGACAGCATCCCTTCGATATAGGTCCGATATTGCGCGCGGGCGGCGGCGAAGGTCGCTTCGGCGCCCAGGTAATAGTCGCGGCTAGGCATGCCCAGGCCGCCCTGGCTGATGTTGACGGTGTAGCGATCGGGGTTCTTGTCGTCGGCCCAGATATCGATGGAAAAGGGGCCGCCAGCATTGAGGTCGACCCGCGCCGCCAGCCGGGCGATCTCTTCGTGCGACCCGGCTCGGGCGATCTGGAGGAGTTCGGCCTGGATCGGGCCGAGGCCCGCCTGTTCAATCGCCGCCGTGTCGAGATAGGCGGCATAGAAGTCGGCGATCTTCTGTTCCGCAGACCCCGGCGCCTGGGGCCGCCGGATCAGATCGTCGAGGATCGCCTTCACGTCGACCTCGGCCTTGGCGCGGAGGGCGAGGAACGGGCCCCAGGCGGCGCGATCCGGCGGAATCTCCGTGGCTCGCAACCACCCACCGCCGCCATAGCGAAAGAAGTCGTCGCCTGGCCGGACGGTCGGGTCCATGCCCTCGACGTCGAAACCCCAGGCGCCGATCGCAGGCCTGTTCGCCGCCGCCACGGCCCCCGTCGGCAGGAGCGGAAGGCAAAGCGCAGCGCCGGCGCGAGCGAGGACGCCGCGCCGGCTGGTCGCTCTCGTCTGCCTCCCGCTGACCATGGGTTCCATCACTGCTTCGGCCGGGCGGGAGAGACGGATTCCCATCGGCGCCCAGAGCCGCTATCATATGAGTAGGCGCCTACGTAGTTTCTGAGGTCAAATGAAATTCCAGACGCCCATGCCACGGACGGAGCCCCTTTGTTGCCGGATCACGAGGGCGGTTTGGGGGGCGCCGCCATCGGCGCGATGATACGGCGGCTCTCGGAGCGGATCGACCGGGACGCCAGCCAGGCCTATGCGCGGCTGGGCGTCACCTTCGAGCAGCGCTGGATGGGTGTGCTCGATCTCCTGGCGCGGCGCGGCCCCTTGTCCGTGAAGGACCTCGCCCGTGAACTGAGGATAAGCCATCCGTCCGTCAGCCAGACCCGGAGTTCGCTTCTCATGGCGGGCCTCGTCGCGGAACGCGCCGATCCGACCGACGGCCGGCGACGGGCCCTATCTCTCACGCCCGAGGGACAGGCGCTGGTCGAGACCCTTCAGCCGGTCTGGACCGCGCTCGACGAGGTGGGGCGGGCGCTCAATTCCGAGGCCGGCGACGCCGTATCGGTTCTCGCACGCCTGGAAACGGCCATGGAGCGACGCTCGATCGTGGACCGCGTCACGGACATATTGACCGCCACCGACCCGAACTCCCGCCATGCGCCAATTATTATGTAAATTTTCTTGACAGAATATTTGACGATCGGCGATGAGACTCCGACGGGTTTCCGAACCAGGAGTTTCGCATGCCGCTCGATGACGCCACGACGCCGCTGGCCGACCGCCGGATCCCGGCGGGGGGTGATTTCCTCAGCGCCGAAGAGCTTGCGGGCCTGACGCCGGCCGAGCTGTTGCGGCGCGTGCGGGCGCTGGTTCCGCTGATCGCCGCCAAGGCGGGGGAGGCCGAGCGGCTGCGCCGGCCGGTCGACGAGGTGTGGAGCGCGCTGCGCAAGGCCGGCTTCTTCTACCAGTTCGTGCCCAAGCGGTTCGGCGGCATGGAGACCGACTTCGATTCCTTCATCGATGTGGGGGCCGCGATCGGCGAGGCCTGCGCCTCGACGGCCTGGGTGGCGACCTTCTGCGCCGAGCACAACTGGATCCTGTCGCACTTCCCGATGGAGACCCAGGAGGCGCTGTGGGGCGGCGACTTCCCCTACATCGTCGCGCCGGCGACGACGGCGCCGCCCGGCGTGGCCAAGCCGGTGGAGGGCGGATACCGGGTGACCGGCCGCTGGAAGTGGGGCACCGGCGTGATGCATGCCGACTGGGTGTTCGCCAACACCCTGGTGCAGCACGAGGGCCAGCCGATCTCGCCGATGATGGTGCTGGTTCCGGCGGGCCAGGCCGTGGTGCTGGACACCTGGCACATGGACGGCATGGCCGGGACCGGCAGCAACGACATCGTGCTGGAGGACGTGTTCGTGCCCAGCGCGTACGCGGCGCCGAACCTGACGCGCAGCGGGCGCGGGCGGGCCAAGCGCGATTACGAGAACCCGATCTATGGGGCGCCCATGCTGCCGTTCCTGGCCATGTCGGCCTCGATCCCGGCGCTGGGGGCGGCGCGGGGGATGGTGAAGGCGCACCGCGAGCGGCTGGCCAACCATGTGCGGCTGGGTTCGGCGTCGAGTCAGGCGGAGAAGCCCGCGGCGCAAATCAGGCTGGCCAAGGCCGAGACCATGGTGCGCAACGCCGAACTGCTGATCCGCGACGCGGGACGGCAGATCCTGGCGCTGTCGGAGATCTCCGAGCCGGAGCAGACGCCGCAGCGGCTGGCGGTGCGGGCGCAGATCGCGCATGCGGTCGCGATCTGCCGCGACGCCGGGATCGTGCTGGCGGAGGGCGCCGGGTCGGGCGTGCATGCGCTGGACCAGGCGTTCCAGCGGCACCTGCGGGACATCATGGTCGTCTCCACCCACGTGGTGTTCGACCTGGACGTCGCCTTCGAATTGCATGGGCGGGGCCTGATCGGCCTGCCGCCCAACTCCATGCTCACCTGAGCGGCGAGGATGGACGGCGGGTCAGACGGCTGCGGTCTTGCGCGGGCGGCCCGGCGAGCGCTTGGGCGGCAGGGGCGCGCCGGCCGCGGCGGCGAGGATGTCGACCGGCGAGGGCCCCCAGTCGGCGGAGGCGGCCTCGGTCAGCGCCTCGAGGCGGCGGTCGCCGATGCGGCTGGCCAGGGTGGCCTCGATGGTCTTGAGGATGGTGACGGCGTCGTCGCGCAGGGGCGCGGACTGGGCGCTGAAGGTGACGATGCGGGCGCGCTTGTCGGTCGGGTCGGGCGCGATGTCGATCAGGCCGCGCTCGTCCATCTCGGCCAGGGTCTGGCTCATCGACTGGCGGCTGACCCCGAGGTTCTTGGCGAGCTGGCCCGCGCGGTTCACGCCCGAGGCCATGTTGGCCAGGACCAGGGACTGGATGCGGCTGACCCGCGACCAGCCGCGGGCCGCGAGACCCGCCTGCAGCGCCTCGTCGAACCAGTAGACGGCCGACAGCAGGCCGATCATCAGCAGGTGGCGCGCGGGGCTGGGCCCGCCGGGCGGCGGGTCTTGGGATCGCTCGGACATCGCCTGCCCACTAGCATCTGGACCGGCCAGCGGCCAGACCTGGCGCAAATTCATGTTAAAAACTTGACTATATAAAAGGCGGCGCGCTAGGCAGGCGCGAGCTGTTGGAGGATGCGATGCAGAAGACCCTGGCCGCCTTGGCGATCGCGCTTGTGGCAACCTCGGCCCTCGCCGCGCCGCGCCCGAAGCCCCCCGCGCCGGCGACGACGCCTGTCGCATCCGAGCTGGCCGCGCCGCGTGGCGTGCGCACGCGGCTCATCACCCTGGGCACCGGGGCCGGGCCGACCGTGCGGGCGACGCGCTCGCAGCCGGCGAACCTGTTGATCGTCGACGACCGGCTCTATCTGATCGATGTCGGCGAGGGGACGGTGCGCCAGCTGGCGGTGGCCGGCTTTCCCCCGTCGCGGGTCGACAATGTCTTCCTGACCCACCTGCACTTCGATCACACCGCGGGCCTGGCCTCTTTCATGGCCTTCGACTGGACCAACCGCCGCGCCAATACCGTGGGGGTCTACGGCCCGCCCGGCACGATGGCGATGACCAAGGCCGGCATCGGCTATTTCGCCGTTCCGGTGGAGATCTTCAGCCAGCAGCTGCCGCCCTCGCGGCCGATGGCGCAGATCTTCGAGGCGCACGACCTCGACGTCGGCAAGCCGCAGGTGGTGTTCCAGGACGACAAGGTGCGCGTGCTGGCGGTGGAGAACTCGCACTACGCGACGCTGCACGACCCGGCCATGTCGTTCGGCCAGGCCAAGGCCTATTCCTACCGGTTCGAGACGCCGGACCGAGTGGTAGTGTTCACCGGCGATTCCGGCCCCAGCGCGGCGCTGGAGGAGCTGGCCAAGGGCGCCGACGTGCTGGTCAGCGAGGTCATCAATATCGACGAGACCATGGCCCTGATCCGGAAGACCTGGAAGGGCCCGCCGGAGCTCCTGAAGCCGC
>CAMFHW010000170.1 GCA_945952175.1 uncultured Phenylobacterium sp.
AAGGCCTGCCAGATCTCGTCGTAGAGGCCGGCCTTGCGGATCTCGTCGAGATAGATGGCGTCGGCCTGCTGCAGGACGGCGACCTTCTCGCGAGTGATCTCGCCGGGGATGCGGATAGCCAGGCCCGGGCCCGGGAACGGATGGCGGCCGACGAAGGCCGGCGGCAGGCCGAGCTCGACGCCGAGGGCGCGAACCTCGTCCTTGAAGAGCTCGCGCAGCGGCTCGACCAGCTTCAGCTTCATATAGTCCGGCAGGCCGCCGACATTGTGGTGGCTCTTGATCACCGCCGAAGGGCCGCCACGGGCCGAGACACTTTCGATCACGTCGGGATAGAGGGTGCCCTGGGCCAGGAAGGTCGCGCCCTCGGTCTTGGCGCTCTCCTTGTCGACCACGTCGATGAAGAGCCGGCCGATGGTCTTGCGCTTGGTCTCGGGGTCGGAGACGCCGGCCAGCTCGCCGAGGAACAGGTCGCCGGCGTCCACATGGACCAGGGGGATGTTGTAGTGGTCGCGGAACATGGTCACGACCTGGGTGGCCTCGTCCTTGCGCAGCAGGCCGGTGTCGACGAAGACGCAGGTCAGCTGGTCGCCGATCGCCTCGTGGATCAGCACCGCGGCCACCGAGGAATCGACGCCGCCCGACAGGCCGCAGATCACCTTGCCGGCGCCGACCTGGGCGCGGATCTTTTCGACCATCTCCTGGCGGAAACTCGCCATGGTCCAGTCGCCGCTAAGCCCCGCGATCCCATGGGTGAAGTTCTTCAGCATCTGGGCGCCGCGCGGGGTGTGGGCGACCTCGGGGTGGAACTGGATGCCGTAGAATCGGCGGGCCTCGTCGGCGATCACCGCATAGGGGCTGCCCTCCGATGACGCCACGACCTGAAAGCCGTGCGGGATGGCGGTGATCTTGTCGCCGTGGCTCATCCAGACGGTCTCGCTGGCGCCGATCTCGCCCAGGCCCGCCAGCAACGGGCTCTCACGCTCGATGCGGATCTCGGCGCGGCCGAACTCGCGGTGGTGTCCGCCCTCGACCTTGCCGCCCAGCTCGGCGCACAGGGTCATCTCGCCGTAGCAGATGCCCAGCACTGGCACGCCCAGCTCGAAGACCTTGTGGGTCACCGACGGGCTCTCGTCCTCGTGCACGCTGGCGGGACCGCCGGACAGGATCACCGCCTTCGGGGCGAAGGCGTCCAGCATGGCCTCGACCTTGTCGTAGGGATGAATCTCGCAATAGACGCCGCTCTCGCGCAGGCGCCGCGCGATGAGCTGGGTCACCTGGCTGCCGAAGTCGACGATCAGGACGCGTTCGTGGGCGGGCTGGGTCATGAGCTGGCTTTCGGGGAGGTCTCGAGGACGGCGACGAAGAAGCCGTCGGTGTCCGAACTGGCGGGCGAGAGGCGCAGATAGCCCTGCGGCGTCAGGAAACGCAGCAGGTCGGGATGATCGGTGGCCGGCTTCAGGCGGAAGCCGGGTTGGCGCGCCAGGAAGGCCCCGACGCGATCCTCGTCCTCCTCGGGCAGGACCGAACAGGTGACATAGACGATCCGGCCGCCGGGCTTGACGAAGCGGACGCCGAGGTCGAGCACGCCGTCCTGGTCGGCCATGCGCTGCTTGAGCGTGTCGGGCTTCAGCCGCCACTTGGTGTCTGGGTGGCGGCGCCACGCGCCCGTCCCGGTGCAGGGCGCGTCGATGAAGACGACGTCCATCTTGCCGTCCAGGCCTTTCAGCGCGTCGCCGGTCACCGGCGAGCGGACCTGAAGGTTGCGGATCCCCGCCCGGTCGCCGCGGCGGATAGTGTCCGCCAGGCGGCGCGCGTCGCTGTCATAGGCGTAGATCTGCCCGGTGTTGCCCATCATGGCGGCCAGGGCGAGGGTCTTGCCGCCGCCGCCGGCGCAGAGGTCAAGCACCTGGGCGCCCTTGACCTCGCCGGCGCAGGCCGCGGCGATCTGGGAGCCGAGGTCCTGCACCTCGAACCAGCCCTTGGAGAAGGCCGGGATGGTCTCGACGGCGCCGGCCCGCTCGGTCGGATCGGGAGCAGCAATGCGGAAGGCGGTCGCCAGGACGCCGGCCGGCGCGGCGTGCAGCGGCTGCAGCGCCTTGGCCCCGCGCTCGGGGTCGGTCTTCAACAGATTGACGCGCAGGTCGATGGGCGCGCGTTCGCTCAACGCGGCCCCCTCCCCGCCGGCGGCTTCGCCGAAGGCCCGGCGGAAGGACGGCTCAATCCAGTCGGGCACATCGGCCTGGACCGCGGGCGGCGCGGCGGCGAGGTCGGCCGACGCGGTGAAGGCGGCGGTTTCGGCCTCGGTCAGGGCGCCGGGACCGTGGGGCTCATCGCCCGCCGCCTCGGCGATGCGGTCGAGCGGCCAGGTCCAGTCGAAGGCCAGGACGCCGAGCGCCGCAGCGCGCGGGCTTTCGTCTCCCATCCGCCAGGCCAGCGAACGGCGCCGGCGCAGCATGTCCATGACCAGACCCGAGACCCAGGCGCGGTCCTTGGAGCCGGCGTACCGCGCGCTGTCGCCCCACGACTTCAGAGCCAGCTTCACCGGCCGATGGCGGGTCTCGATCTCGGTGAGCACCTCGATGGCCGCGGAAAGTCGGCCCCCGTCACGCAAGGAAGATCGCCGTCACGATCATGCCGATCCCCGCCAGGCTGACCATCCAGATCAAGGTGCGCAGGCGCGGGATGCCGGCCGCATAGACCGGCACGTAGAGGGCGCGGGCCGCCACATAGAGGCCCGAACCCCAGAGGGTCAGGGTTCCGAGCTTGGCCGCCAGGTAGGCGACCAGCACGGCGGCGGCGAAGAAGGGGAAGGTCTCCATGAAGTTGCGGAACGCGCGGTCCAGCCGGGCGGCGACGCCGTGGATCGGCATCGGCTCGTCGCGCGGGCCCGCCGCCCACTTCAGGTCCTGCTGGCCCCGCGCGGCGACGGCCGCCCAGAGCAGCTGGACGATCCCCACCACGATGGCCGCGGCGAGGAGCTGGAGTTCGGCGGCGGTCTTCATGGCGCGCCCTAGGCCGGCGCCGAGTAGTTGGGCGCCTCGCGGGTCATCATCACGTCGTGGACATGGCTTTCGCGCAGGCCCGCGCCGGTGATGCGGATGAACCGCGCCTTCTCCTGGAAGCTCGTCATGTCGGCGGCGCCGACATAGCCCATGGCCGCCCGCAGGCCGCCGACCATCTGGTGCAGGATGCCGCCGATCGGGCCCTTGTAGGCCACCTGGCCCTCAATGCCCTCGGGCACCAGTTTCAGGGCCGAGACGTCCTTCTGGAAGTAGCGGTCGGCGGAACCGGAGCCCATGGCGCCCAGCGAGCCCATGCCGCGATAGGCCTTGTAGGAGCGGCCCTGGGAGAGGAACACCTCGCCCGGCGCCTCGTCGGTGCCGGCGAAGGCCGAGCCCATCATGGCCACGTGCGCGCCCATGGCGATCGCCTTGGCCAGATCACCTGAATACTTGATGCCGCCGTCGGCGATCACCGGGACCCCGGAACCCTGGGCGGCGCGGACGGCGTCGGCGATGGCGGTCAGCTGCGGCACGCCCACGCCCGCGACGATGCGGGTGGTGCAGATCGAGCCCGGGCCGATGCCCACCTTCACGGCGTCGGCGCCCGCCTCGATCAGGGCGCGGGCGCCGTCATAGGTGGCGATGTTGCCGGCGACGATCTGGACCCGGTTGGCCTCGCGGCGCAGCCGGCCGACCGCCTTGGCGACCTCGGAGTTGTGGCCGTGGGCGGTGTCGATCACCACCACATCGACCCCGGCGTCGACCAGGGCCATGGAGCGCTCGAAGCCGCCGTCGCCGACGGTCGAGGCCGCGCCGACCAGCAGGCGGCCCTGGGCGTCCTTGGCCGCGGCCGGGTGGGCCTGGGCCTTCTCCATGTCCTTGACCGTGATCAGGCCCACGGCGCGATAGGCGTCGTCGACCACGATCAGGCGCTCGATCTTGTGGCGGCGGAGCAGGTCCTGCGCCTCGGCCTGGCTGACGCCCTCCTTGACCGTGACCAGGTTCTCCGTGGTCATCAGCGCCTTGGCGGGCACGTCGCCGGAGCCTTCGAACCGCATGTCGCGGTTGGTCAGGATGCCGACCAGCTTGCCGCTGCCGGGCTCGACCACCGGGAAGCCAGAGATCTTGCGCCGCGCCTTGATCTCGCGGACCTCGCTCAGCCGGGTGTCCGGATGGATGGTCAGCGGGTTGATGACCATGCCGCTTTCGTAGCGCTTCACCTCGCGCACCTGGTCGGCCTGTTCCTCGACCGTCAGGTTGCGGTGAAGGATCCCCATGCCGCCGGCCTGGGCCATGGCAATGGCCAGGCGGCTCTCGGTCACGGTGTCCATCGCCGACGAAACGATCGGGATGTTCAGACTGATTTCGCGCGTGAACTTGGTGGCGGTGTCCACCTGGGTCGGCATCACATCGGACGGACCCGGTTCGAGCAAAACGTCGTCGAAGGTGAGCCCTTCGCGAATCTCCATGAGACTCTCCATTTTGCGGGCCGCGTATAACGGTAGGGGGGGCCTGGCGGCAAGGGCGTCGTCGGGGGTCATGCGGTCTGATCCTCCAGGATTGGGCGGGCGGCGCGGTCGAGGCCGAAGGTCATGGCGAACATGACGAGGCAAAGCAGGGACGAGAGGCCAAGCGCGAACTGCGGCGAACGCTCCAACGCGAGGCCATAGATGGCGGGTCCGCCGATCTGGGCGATCTGGGCGGGGCGCGACAAAAGGGCCGAGCGATAGGCGTAGCCGCGGCGGCCGAAGAGGTTCAGCGGGAGCACGCCCTTGGCGACGGTGAGCATGCCGTTGCCGGCGCCCTGCCCCAGGGCGAGGGCCGGCGCGGCCAGGGGGCCGGCGACCAGGACCGCCAGGGCGCCCAGCGGGTGCATCAGGGTCGCGGCGCGGGTGGCGAACAGCGGCGGGAAACGGCGCAGGACAGTGAACTCGGCCAGCCGCACCGAGACCGCCGCGATCCCGACCAGGGCGGCGGTCGAGGCGGCCCGGGTGGGCGACAGGCCGAGCGCGGTGAGCAGCCGGGGCAGATGGGCGCTCATGCAGGTGGAGATGAACCAGGCGCAGGCGAAGAGCACGGTGAGCTGGATCATGCGGCGATCCCAGAGCACCGGCTCGGCGGGCGCGTCGTCGTCCGGCGCGGCGTGACGGCCCCGGACTGCCGGGACCAGCCAGACGGCGAGCGGCAGGCAAATCAGCAGGTGCACGCCGGCCCAGGCGAAGCAGGCGCCGCGCCAGCCGAGGTGCTGTTCCAGGAACAGCGTGGCGGGCCAGCCCAGGCTGGAGCCCAGGCCACCGATCAGGGCGACGCCGGTGATCGGTCGCCGGGCCTCGTCGCCGAACAGCTCGACCAGGATCGCGAAGGGCGTGCCGTAGAGGCCGAGCGCCATGCCGACGCCGAGGAGGGACAGGGCGCCGGCGAGGACCAGGACGTTCTGGCTGAGGCCGATCGCGGCCAGGGCGAAGGCGAAGGTGATATTAGAGGCGATCAGGGGGGTTTTGCCGCCGCGGGCGTCGATCCAGCGGCCGGCGCTGGGCGCGGCCAGGGCGCTGGCCGCCAAGGCCAGCGACATCAGGCCGACGACGAGGCTGGGCTTGAGGCCGAGGTCGGCGGCCATGCCGTCGCCGAGCACGCCCATCAGGTAGAAGCTGGAGGCGAAGGCGAGCATCTGGCCGGCGCCGAGGCCGAGGGTCAGGATCGCGGAGGAGGATCGGGCCGCCATGGCGAGCTTGTGCGCCGATTGCCGTTTCGAGGAAATCGACATATTGAGCACTCGATGTTCGATAATCTCACATCGAATGCGACACCATCGCTGAACGCGCTACGGGCCTTCGAGGCCATGGCGCGGACCGGACGGGCGACGCTGGCGGCGGAGGAGCTGCACGTCACCCATTCGGCGGTGAGCCGCCAGGTGAAGGCCCTGGAGGAGTCCCTCGGCGTCAAGCTGTTCACCGGGCCGAAGAACCGACTGGAACTCACGGAAGCAGGACGAGAACTCCTCCCCTCCCTCACCGAGGCCTTCGACCGGATCGCGTGGGCCGTGCGCCAGGTGCGGCGGGACGGCGACGACCTGAAGCTGGCCGTCAACGCGTCGGTCTCGGTGAAGTGGCTGATCCCGCGCCTGGGCGGCTTCGCGGCTGCACGGCCCAATGTGCGCCTGCAACTCGAGGAGCTGGCGCCCCAGGCGACCTCGCACCGCGGAGCCGACGCGGTGATCCGCATCCTGCCCTCGAGCCGACTGGCGGAGCCTGGCGTAACGCCCTTCATCCCGAACCATATCGGCCCGGTGCTGAGCCCGGCCCTGGCCGCACGCCACGCCGATCCGCTGCTCGCGCCCCGCCTGGCGGCTCAGACCCACCCGCAAGGCTGGGCGATCTGGGCGGCGCTGGCGGGGGTGGAGTTGCCTCCCGCGGCGGAGCGGCCGTTCGCGCACCTGCACTTCGCGATGGACGCCGCCCTGGCCGGCCTGGGCGTGGCGGTCCTGCCCTGGCCGCTGGTCGCCGAGGACGTGATCGCCGGCCGGCTAGCGGCGCCTCTGGGCTTCCGCCGCGCGGAGAGCGCGTTCGCGCTGATCGCGACACCGGGTCGGCACGAGCGCGCCTTGGCCCAGCTGACCGCCTGGCTGGTGGCCGAGGGCTCCAAGATCCCACCAGCCCCGACCCCGCCCTAACCGTCGCTTGCAGCGCCAGCGCGACCACATCCTCAATTTGCGAATGACTCGCACTCGCATTGACTCGACGGAGCGGCGCGAGCTATCCGCTTTTTGCGAATAGTTCTTAACTGCATATCGAGCCTTCCCATGTCCCCCTCCTCCCACTCCGCCCTCCTGCTCTCGACCATCCTGGCCGCGGGGGGATGGGCGAGCCTCGCCCTCGCCGATGACGGAGCGGATGCAGGCGCCGAGGTCGAGGGCGTGATCGTCACCGGCGAACGCACCAGCACGGCGGCGGTGGCCGGGCTGGACCTCAGCCTTAGGGAGACGCCGCAGTCGGTGACGGTGGTCGCGCGCGCCCAGATCAAGGACTTCGCCTTGACCAGCGCCAACGAGCTCCTGGCCATGGTCCCGGGGGTCAATGTCGAGAAGGTCGAGACGGATCGGACCTATTACAACTCGCGCGGCTTCGACATCACCAACTTCCAGGTCGATGGGATCGGCCTGCCGCTGATCTGGGGCATCCAGTTCGGCGATCTCGACACCGCCATCTTCGACCGCGTCGAGGTGGTGCGCGGCGCCAACGGCATGATGACCGGGACCGGCAATCCGTCGGCGACGATCAACTATGTGCGCAAGCGGCCGACGCCGGAGTTCCAGGCCACCGCCTCGCTGCAATACGGCTCCTGGGACGACAAGCGCCTCGAGGCGGACATCTCCGGCCCCATCGCCGAGGGCGTGACGGGCCGGCTGGTCTACGCGAACGAGGACAAGGGCTCCTATCTCGATCACTACGGGGTGAACCGGAACGTCTATTACGGCGCGCTGTCCTGGGCGGCGACGCCGAAGCTGACCCTCACCGGCGGCTATTCCCTGCAGGACAACCGGGCGCGCGGGGTGCTGTGGGGCGCGCTGCCCCTCACCTATTCGGACGGCGGCCTGATCGACTATCCGGTCTCGGCCTCGACCTCGGCGGACTGGACCTATTGGAACGTCCGCGACCAGACCGCCTTCGGCGAGGCGGCCTACCAGTTCGACAACGGCTGGAAGGCCAAGGCGGTGGCGACCTACCGGCGCTTCGACGAGAAGGCCAAGCTGCTCTACGCCTTCGGCAATCCCGGTCGCGCGACCGGCCTCGGCGTCGGCGGGATGAGCGGCATCTATCCCTCGCAGTACCGGCAGCACCTGCTGGACGCCTACGCCTCGGGCCCGGTGAAACTGTTCGGCCGCACCCATGAGCTGGTGGTCGGCGCCAGCGCCTCGCAATCGCACGGGACCGAATACGAGGCGTTCTCGAGCACCTATCCGACCTATCCGGCGGTGAACCTCTGGGGGACGAGCCAGGTCGCCGAGCCGACCTATCCGGCCCCCTACCTGGCGGCCGACTCCACCGACCGGATGTACCGCCTCTACGCCGCCGCCCACCTGGACCTGACCGATCGGCTGAAGGC
>CAMFHW010000171.1 GCA_945952175.1 uncultured Phenylobacterium sp.
GCTTGCGGGAGCGGTCGGTCCGGTTCGGCCTTGCCATAAGTACACGCTAGTATACATATACATCTGTGTAAAATAGGATGCGACGATGATCCTGCGCGAGTTCGGCTCCGGCCTCTGGCTCGCGGACGGCCCGACGGTCACCGCCATCGCCGGCTTCCGCTATCCCACCCGCATGGCGGTGATCGCCCTGCCCGACGGCCTCGCCCTCTGGTCGCCTGTTCCGCCTACGGACGATCTCCGCGCCGCGATCGACGCGATCGGGCCCGTGCGCGCCCTGATCGCCCCCAACAGCCTGCACGATCTGTTCATCGCCGACTGGGCCCGCGCCTATCCAGGCGTCGAGATCCACGCCGCGCCGGGCCTGGCGGCCAAGCGCCCGGATCTCGCCATCGCCGCCGAGCTCGGCGACGCCCCGCCGCCCGCCTGGGCCGAGGCGCTCGACCTCGTCCTGGTGAGGGGCAACCGCATCACCACCGAGGCGGTGCTCTTCCACCGTCCCAGCCGCACGGTGCTGTTCTGCGACCTGATCCAGCAGTTCCCGCCCGGCTGGCACCGCGGCTGGCGCGGCCTGGTCGCGCGCCTGGACCTGATGGTCGAGCCCGAGCCCGCCGTCCCGCGCAAGTTCCGCGCCGCCTTCGCCGACCGCGCCGCGGCCCGGGCCGCAATAGACCGCATCCTCGCCTGGCCGGCCGAGCGGGTGGCCATGGCCCACGGCGCGCCGGTCGAGCGCGACGGCCGGGCCTTCCTGGCCCGCGCCTTCCGCTGGCTGACGACCTAGGGCCGGCCCGCGCGGCCGACGTCCACCTTCGTGATCACCAGCCGCCCCTGGGCCGCCTTGGCGGTCTCTTCGGCGATCGAGGTGGGGGCGGTCAGCATGAACAGGGTCCGGCCGTCGTCGCCGCCCAGCATGCAGGCGTAGCAGTTGTCGCCGGGATCGATCACCTCCAGCACCTCGCCGCCCTGCGCGATCCGCACGCATTCGTGGCCCAGCGGGTTGGCCACCCAGATCGCGCCCGCCGCGTCCAGGGCGATGCCGTCCGGCACGCGTGGCCCGGTCGAGGCCCACAGCCGGCGGTTCGACAGGCTCCCGTCCGGCCCGATGTCGAACGCCGTCAGGGCCGCGGTCAGGGTCTCGCCGACGATCAGGGTCTTGCCGTCCGGCGTGATCACCGGCCCGTTCGGGAAGTGCATGTCCTCCGCCGCCACGCTCACCGACCCGTCCGCCTGCACCAGGGCGAGCTTCGCCGTCGGATGGTCGGCCAGCACGCTCTCGGCTCCGCGCGACACCAGCTCGTGGTCGAGATCGAAGCCGAAATTGCCCACATAGGCCCGCCCCTCGCCGTCCACGACCATGTCGTTGCAGTGCCAGGTGGCGATCCCGCCCAGGTCGGCATGGACGGCGACCTTGCCGTCCGGGCGTCGCCGCAGCACCTGGCATTTGGTCATCGAGACCACCAGCAGCGAACCGTCGGGCATCCAGCCCAGGCCCGAGGGCTGGTCGTCGATCTCGAGCTCCGTGCGCACGTCGCCCGCCAGCGACACCGACTTCACCGCGTGCGCCTGGAAGTCGCTGAACCACAGCCGGCCGTCGCGCCAGCGCGGCCCCTCGCCGAAATAGATCCCGTCCGCCAGCACGCGCGTTTCGCGGGCCATGGTCGCCTCCCAGCCGTTGTTGTCGTTGCGCCCAGCAAAGACCCGCGCCGCGCCCGCGTCCACCTCTCTCAAATGATTAGTATTGACTAATGCATTAGTGAACTCTAATTCATCGGCGACCCAGACCGAAGGATTCCCGATGACCCACCCCTTCACCGGCGGCTGCGCCTGCGGCGCCGTCCGCTACGCCATCTCCGACGAGCCGATCTTCGCCAACCACTGCCAGTGCCGCGACTGCCAGCACGTCAGCGGCACGGCCCACGGCTCCTACATGACCTTCCCGAGCCGCGCGGCCGTGACGCTCGAGGGCCAGGCCCGCCAGTGGGACATCGCCGCCGACAGCGGGAACACCAAGACCCACGCCTTCTGCGGAACCTGCGGCGCGCCTGTCTATCTGACCTTCAAGGCCATGCCCGACCTCTTCACCATCCACGCGGCCAGCCTCGACGATCCGGCCCGCTTCCAGCCCCAGGCGATCACCTACGCGGTCCGCGCTCACGACTGGGATCCGCTCGACCCCGCTCTCCCGCGCTTCGAGACCATGCCGACCGGCTAGATTGACGTCGGATGGTGCTCTCGGACGCCTCGACGGCTCGGCCCGCGCGTCCGATCCTCCCGCCGTACGCACGACGCGGCTGGGGCAGGGGCCATGGCTTCCGACAGAACCTTCCCGATCCTCGGCTGGCGGGTCCTGGCTCTCGGCTTCGCCGTCCTCGGCCTGACCGCGCTGGCCCTGCACGACTTCCTGCCGGGGCAGCCCGCGCCCAAGGACCTGCCCGGCCGCCCGCTGCTCGCCCATGCCGTCGCCGGCGTCCTGATCGTGGCCGGCTCCGCGCTGGCCTGGCGGCGCACCGTCGTCGCCGCGGCCATGGCCCTGCTCGCCTATTACGGCCTCGTCGTCGTGCTGCTGATGGACGGGCGGGTCATGCTCCGCCACTGGCGCGAATACCTGGCCTACGAGAACCTCGCCGAGCAGCTGGCCCTGACCGCCGCCCTCCTGGTCGTCCTGGCCGGTCACGCCGGCCTCGAACCGGCCCGCGCGGCGCGCCTCATCCGCCTGGGCCGCTGGGCCTTCGGCGCCTGCGCCGTGGTCTTCGGCGGCGCCCACTTCGCCTATATGAACCTCACCGCCCCCCTGGTCCCCAAATGGCTGCCCCCCGGCCAGGACTTCTGGGCCTACGCCACCGGCCTCTGCCACATCGCCGCCGGCCTCGCCCTGCTCACCGGCGTCCAGGCCCGGCTCGCCGCCATCCTGCTCACCGTGATGTACGCGGCCTTCACCCCGCTCGTGCACCTGCCGATGCTGTTCGCCGACCCCGCCGACCATGGCGCCTGGGCCGAGAACGCCACCAACCTCGCCCTCACCGGCGCCGCCTGGGTGATGGCGGATTCGCTGAGGCGTCGCGCAGGGCCGGCCTAGAACCACATGTCCCGCACGCACCGTCCGTCGGCGGGCAGGTCCTCGAAGCTCTCGAGGCCGTCGAAATGGTCGATGGGCAGGTCGGCCACCGCCTCGGGCGGAGCGAGCCGCAGGTTCACCGCGATCCGCCGCCGCCCGTCCTCCGACACCCGCAGGCCTCGCCAGCACAGCACGCCGGCGCAGGACGGGCAGAACAGGATCTCCAGGCTCGGATCCTCCTTGCCGCGTCGGGCGTAGCGCGCCGTCTCGCCGAACACCCGGATGCGTTCGCCCTCGTAGTCATAGGCCCACAGCGCCCCGTACCGACGGCACAGGGTGCAGTTGCAGGCCGTCGCCGGCCCCGGATCGCCCTCCAGGGTCCAATGCGTGTCGCCGCAGTGACAGGTTCCCTTCAGCACGACCCCGCGCCCTCCGTTCCGCCGCCCCATCCCTACCGTTTGCGCGCGCCATCCCCAACTCTGGGCCATGGCCGGCTTCCAGCTCCTCAAGGTCCAATCCCCCGCGCTCGCCTGGCGCGTCGCCGGACGCCGCCTGCGCTTCGGCGCCCACACCTTCCTGGCGGCCGCGGGCCCGGACGGACGGATCTTCTGCGAACACCATGGCATCGCCCGCGCCCCGGGCGGCGGAACCCTGCGCGGCCTGGGCGGCCTCGTTCCGTTCCGCCGCGAGGTGATCTGGGGCGAGGCCTGGCCGCATCGCACCGGCTTCTATGACGAGGCCCATCCCCAGGGCGTCTTGTTCGAGGGCCCTCGCGCGGAGGTCGAGGCCCGCCTCGCCGTCGCCGAGCGCGTCCGCGGCGCCGTCAATGCGCGGAGCCTGCCCTATCCCTGGCCCGGTCTGCGCACCGGCAACAGCAACGCCTATTTCGCCACCCTGCTCGCCGCGCTCGGCCTGCCGGACCTCCGCCTACGGAACGAACTCTGGGCGCCGGGCGGCGGCCGCCTGCTGCTGGACCCCGGGGCGCTCGCGCGCCTCTCCATCAGGCCGGCGGACGTCTCCGAGGCGGCGTGATCCCCGCACCGCATCGCCTGCACCCACAATGAGTGGGATCGACGAACGCCGTTCGGCGTTCGGTTGACGAAGCCCGCGGCGCAATATTGAAGAGCCCGGGTCATCGCCTCGGCGGATCGCCGCGACGCTGCGGGGGAGCATCGGTGGAATACGACCTGGACGTCCGCGCCGAGGAGCGGCCTTGACCTCGACGTCCGACGACCGCCCCGACCTCGCCCGCCTCAGCCTCCTGGTCGTCGACGACAACGAGCAGATGCGCACGATCATCGGCGCGGTGCTGTCGGCCGCCGGCGTCCGGCGGCTGCACTTCGCGCCGGATGGCCGCCACGGCCTCGCCAGCCTCGCCGCCAACGAGATCGACGTGGCCTTCGTCGACTACGAGATGCCGGTCATGCACGGGCTCGACTTCATCTCCGGCGTCCGCGCCCTCTCCGGCGAGAAGCGGTTCCTGCCGATCATCATGCTGACCGGCCACTCGGACCTGAAGCGCCTGAACGCCGCCCGCGACCGCGGCGTCACCGAATTCCTCGCCAAACCGGTCTCGGCCCGCACCATCCTGAAGCGGCTGGAGACGGTCATCTACCATCCCCGCCCCTTCGCCCAGTCGCCGACCTTCTTCGGCCCCGACCGCCGCCGCCGCGACGACGCCAACTACAAGGGCCCTCGCCGCCGCGCCTCCGACGGCGCCCCGGTGTTCGAACTCTAGGCCCGCTCGAGATAGGCCGGCGGCACGCGATCCACGAGCCAGACGCCGTTGGAGGTCAGCCGAAACTCGACGCCAGTTGCGGCGAGCCGCGCCGCCACCACCGTCAGGACGACCGGTTGGCCGCGCCTGGCGCCGACCCGCGTGGCCGTCTCCGGGTCTCCGGACAGATGCACGTGATGGCGCCGCATCGGCTTCAGCCCATCCTGCAAGATCGCCGGGAGGAAGCGCTCGACGGTGCCGTGAAAGAGGCGGTCGGGCGGCGGGGTGACCGGCCAGTCGCCGCTCACCTCGACCGAGTGACCCTGCCGCGCCCGGATGCGCTGCGCGTCGCCCGAGATCTCGAACCTCCGCTTGTCGTTGAGCTCGACGACTTCCAGCAGCCGATCCCAGTCCGTCCCGGGCACTTCGGCGGCCAGCGCCGCGAGGATCGCTTCGACCGGCGCCCAGCCCGCTGCGTCCAGTTCCAGGCCGGCGGCGTCGGGACGATGGCGCAGCCAGTAGGAGAGCGTCTTGGAAATTTGAACGTCATTGACCATCGGCCGCCAATAGCACAGCTCTGGGTGGAGACGTGATCCCGGAAGCAACGGCGCGGCGATCGAGTGACGCCTCGGCCGCATGCTCGTCGACGATGGAGTGGACAAGGCATGGACGATACCTCGGAATCGGCAGGTGCGATGGGCAAGGTCGTCGCCGGTGCGTTCTGTACGATAGCCGTGCTCGCCATGTGGAACTGGTTCGGCAGCCGCTTCGTCCCCAACGCGGCGGGACGGGCTGGAGCCCTCGTCGTCGCCACCCTGAGCGGCGCGGGCATGGTGGCCTGGGTGATCTTCGGCCCTCCTTTTCGCAAAGGCTCGAAGGGCCTGGCGGATCTCTCGGCTCGATCTCCGCCCATGGCCGCGGCGCCCGTCCGTGCCATTCTCTGCGGCGGCTTCACCTTTATGCTGGCCTATTGCGCAGCAGAGGGCGCGGCGTGGGAGGCCTGGACCTGGGCGTTCGGAAAGCCGGGCGGCATGACCGTCCACGTGGCTCAATATGTCAGGGCGGGGCGCCGCTCTTGCGCTGGCTTGAATTTCGATGATGCGCCGGTCTTCCTGCGCCAAGGGGTCTGCGTGAGCTATGAGCGGGATGACGATGCGCCTTCGCCGGGATCCGCCGTCAGACTTGAAGGTCGCAGGTCAGGCCTCGGCATCGATGTCGAACACTTCACGGTTCTTGAGAACGCAACGCCTTACCAGCCTTGACTCCGCGGCCCCTTCCAACCTCCATGCGCGCCATATTTAAAGCCATAGGAGACCGCCCTTGGAGGCCTGGAATTACGCCAATCTGTGGGAGGCCGTGGCCGCCGCCACGCCAGACCGCCCCGCCTTAATCCACGGCGCCCGCACGCTCGACTGGGCCGACTTCGACCGCCGCGCCAATGCGCTGGCCGCCCACCTGGTCGCCAAGGGCCTGACCCGTCAGTCGAAGGTCGCCGCTTTCCTCTATAACGGCCCCGAATACCTCGAGACCTATTTCGCGGCCTTCAAGGCCGGCCTCGTCCCGTTCAACACCAACTACCGCTATGGCGGCGACGAGTTGACCTATCTGTTCGACAACGCCGACGCCGAGGCCGTGGTCTTCCACTCCGCCTTCGCCGAGACGGCCGACAAGGTCCGCGGCCGCCTGCCCAAGGCGAAGACTTGGATCTGCGTCGAGGAACCCGGCTTCCCGATCCCGGCCTGGGCCGAGCCCTATGAGGCGATCACGGCGGTGGGCGCCGACCGCTTCGAAGCCCCCTGGGGCCGCACCGGCGACGACCTCCTGTTCATGTACACCGGCGGCACCACCGGCATGCCCAAGGGCGTGATGTGGCGCCAGGAGGACCTGTTCAAGGCGCTCGGCGGCGGCGCGAACCTGCTGCTGGGCCTGCCGCCCCTGGAGACCCCCGCCGAGGCCGGGGTCCGCGCCAAGGCCGGCGCGGGCGAACCCCCGCAGATCACCATCCCGGTCGCGCCCCTGATGCACGCGACCGGCCAGTTCATCGCCTTCGGCTCACTGGTCTCCGGCGCCGCGGTCGCCACCCTGCCGTCGCGCCGCTTCGACCCGGCCGCCCTGTTCGACGAGGTCGAGCGCCTGGGCGCCTCGGGCCTGATCATCGTCGGGCCCGCCTTCGCCTCGCCGATGCTGGAGACCCTGGACGCCAACCCGGGCCGCTGGGCGATGCCGACCCTGCGCCGCATCGTCTCGTCCGGCGCCATGTGGGGCGCCGAAAACAAGCAGGGCCTGATGAAGCACCTGCCGGGCGTCATGCTGATCGACGCCCTCGGCTCCTCGGAAGCCCTGGGCCTCGCCTCCTCCGCCTCGGGCGGCGGGGCGGCGGCCGGCACCGCCAAGTTCATGGCCGGCCCCAACGCCGCGGTCTTCACCGAGGACGGTCGTCGCGTCGAGGCGGGCTCGGGCGAGCGCGGCCTGGTCGCCGTCGGCGGCTTCACCCCGGTCGGCTACTACAAGGACGAGGAGAAGTCGGCCAAGACCTTCCGCACCTTCGAGGGCCGCCGCTGGAGCGTGCCCGGCGACTGGGCGACCCTGGAGGCGGACGGCTCGATCACCCTGCTGGGCCGCGGCTCCCAGGTGATCAACACCGGCGGCGAGAAGGTCTTCCCGGAAGAGGTCGAGGAGGCCCTGAAGCGCTTCCCCGGCGTGCGCGACGCCGCCGTGGTCGGCGTGCCCGACCGCCGCTTCGGCGAACGCATCTGCGCCGTGGTCGAGGCCCTGCCCGGCCCCGAGCTCACCCTCGCCGACCTGGCCGCCCACGTCCGTTCGCTGCTGGCCGACTACAAGGTCCCCCGCGAACTGGTCCTGGCCCCGGTCAACCGCGCCCCCAACGGCAAGCTCGACTACAAGGCCCTCAAGGCCCTGGCCATCGAGCGCCTGGGCCAAGCGGCTTAGGTCTTCAAACGGGACTGGATCGCCATTCGCCAGAATGGCGTTCCTGTCCCCGAAGAGCCCCGAGGCAGGGGACAGGAACGCCATTCCCTCCGCGATCGGATGCGCAGCGCTGGAATAGCGATCCAGTCCCCGACGAACCCTAACTCCCCTTCTCCCCTCGCGGGGTCGAGACGGACGCATGGCCAAATCGTTGGCCATTCGTATAGCCGGACCGCAGAGGTCCGGCTCCGTCTCGACGGTGGCCTTGCGGAGCAAGGTCGGATGAGGGGCCGCACGGGCCTCTCCGGATTGCTTTCGGCCGAAGCGGCGGATGGGGGAGCAAGACCCCTCATCCGTCGGGCCTTCGCCCGACACCTTCTCCCGCAA
>CAMFHW010000172.1 GCA_945952175.1 uncultured Phenylobacterium sp.
CAGCATCACCGTGCCGCCGCCGTACTGGCCCTCACGGATCGTGCCCTCGAAGTCGCCATAGTCGAGCGGGTGGTCCTCCACCTCGACCGCCAGCCGGCGCACCTTGGGGTCCAGGGACGGCCCCTTGGTCACCGCCCAGGACTTGAACACCCCGTCCAGCTCCAGGCGGAAGTCGTAGTGCAGCCGCGTCGCGTCGTGCTTCTGGATCACATAGCGCAGGCGATGGGACGCCCGCGTCGCCTCGCGGCCGCTCGGCTCGGCGGTCTTCGAGAAGTCGCGCATCGACTGATAGCGGGCGAGCTTTCCGGCCATGGGGAGCCCTTCTTGCGACAACCATCATGGAACGGGACTCTGAGCGTGCGAACCGGCAATTGGCTCCGTTCGTTGGATAGGACCCGCTCCGGGGCTTGACGCGGGGCGGGCGAACGCGGCTATGCGGTCGCACGAGCCTCCACGCCTGACGCAAGGGAATGCCCGATGGCCGACGCCCCGCTCGCCGACGTGATCGTCCTCTTCGGCGGAACCGGCGACCTCGCCCAGAAGATGCTGTTCCCGTCGCTCTACATCCTCGACGCCGACGGGTTCCTGTCGCCGGGCCTGAAGATCGTCGCCACCGCCCGCGCCCATGCCGACACCGCCGCCTTCGCCGCCCAGACCCGCAAGGCCGTCGAGGCTCGCGGCAAGGTCGACGACGCGGTCTGGGAACGCTTCGCCGCGCGCCTGGAATATGTCGAAGGCGACGCCACCACGGACGAAGGCGCGGCCAAGCTGAAGGCCGCCATCGGCGAGGCGAAGCTGCCGATCTTCTATCTGTCCCTGTCGCCTAGTCTCTATATCCGCGTCTGCCGCGCCCTGGGCCATTCGGGCCTCGCCGTCCCGGGCAGCCGCATCGTGCTGGAGAAGCCGATCGGCCGCGACCTGGAGAGTTCCAAGGAGATCAACGCCGTCCTGGCCGAGGTCTTCCCCGAACAGCACGTGTTCCGCATCGACCATTATCTCGGCAAGGAGACGGTCCAGAACCTGCTGGCCCTACGCTTCGCCAACACCCTGTTCGAGCCGCTGTGGAACAACCTCACCATCGACCACGTCCAGATCACCGTGGCCGAGACCGAGGGCGTGGGCGACCGCTGGCCCTATTACGACGAGTACGGCGCCCTGCGGGACATGCTGCAGAACCACATGCTGCAGCTCCTCTGCCTGGTGGCCATGGAGCCGCCGTCGGACATGGAGCCGGATTCGGTCCGCAACGAGAAGGTCAAGGTGCTGCGCTCGCTGCGCCCCTTCACCCGCGCCGACGTGGCGCACAATTCCGTCCGCGGCCAGTACACGGCGGGCGTGGTCGGCGGCCAAGCGGCCAAGGCCTACGAGGCCGAGCGGGGCCAGCACTCCGACACCGAGACCTTCGCCGCCCTGCGCGTCGACATCGACAACTGGCGCTGGGCCGGCGTGCCCTTCTTCCTGCGCACCGGCAAGCGCCTGCCCGACCGGCGCACCCAGATCGTCATCCAGTTCAAGGGCGTGCCGCACTCGATCTTCGGCGACGGCGCCGAGGCCGACCTCGTCGCCAACCGCCTGATCATCGACCTGCAGCCGGACGAGGACATCGAGCTGCTCCTGATGAACAAGGCGCCCGGCCTGTCGCGCGGCGGCATGCGGCTGCAGTCCCTGCCGCTCTCGCTGTCCCTGCTGAAAGCCTATGAGGGCCCCAACGCGCGCCGCCGCATCGCCTATGAGCGGCTGCTGCTCGACGTGATCCACGGCAACTCCACCCTCTTCGTCCGCCGCGACGAGGTGGAGCAGGCCTGGCGCTGGGTCGACGGCGTCGCCGCCGCCTGGGCCGACGCCGGCATGGCGCCCAAGCCCTATGCCGCCGGCAGTTGGGGGCCCGCCGGCGCCTTCGCCCTCATCGAGCGCTCCGAGCGGGTCTGGAACGACTAGGCCTCAGCCTCGCAGCGCGAAGGCGACGGCCCGTCCGAGCGAGGCGGCCACCACGGTCATGTGGTCTTCCGCCTCGAAGCACTGGAAGCGCGCGACATAGCCGTCAGGGCCTTTCAGCGCGGCCAGCCGTCCGCCGAGCTCGCGCGCATTGTCGACCATGCGGGCTTCGCGCAGCAGCTTGGCCATCTCCTCGATGGTCATCATCGGCGGCGGGGTGTGCGGCGGGTCCTGCTCCGTGGCCCCGATCATCACCAGCACTCGCGGCTTGATCTCGCCGGCCTCCACGCGCTGGCTGAACGCCGCCTCGTGCGCCAGCACCGCGCGGCTGTTCCACCAGATCGACGGGCTCGATAGCGCATAGCTGCGGAACGCCTCCGGGTGGCGGAACAGCACCTCCAGCCCGAACAGCCCGCCCAGCGAGTGGCCGTAGAGCGTCTGGTTCGTGGGATCGACAGGATAGTCCGCCGCGATGCGCGGCCGCAGCTCCTCGGTCAGGAAGCGGAAGAATTCCTCCGACCCGCCATAGTTCTCCGCCTTCGGCGGCGGCAGGCCGGGCTGCGGGCGGATCGCCTCCAGCGGGGTCGGCGGCGTCAGGTCGCGAGTGCGCAGCAACATGGGGCTCAGCCGGTCGTCGTCCGCGGTCGGATAACCCGCGCCCGCCACCAGGGCGGAGGGGCGTCCGGTCAGGCCCATGGCCCCGCTCATGGTCGCCGCGATGGCGAAAGTCAGGCTGGCGTCCGAAGTCACGATCACCGGATACCCGCCTTCCGGCGGCGGCCCGAACGGCCGGAACACCCAGACCCGATAGGTTCGTCCGGCGATCTCCGAGGCCATGTCGAACCGCACCGCGTTCGGAAGGCTCGCCGGCTCGGGCGCGGTCAGGGTCTCGGCGGTCATGGCGGCTCCTGTCGGTCGCCCGAAGGATTCCCGATCAGGTGCGCCTTGCGAAGAGGGATTCGGTGCGCCTTTTCCCTCTCCCCCGACGGGGGAGAGGGTAGGGTGAGGGGGCCACGGCCATCCCGCATCACCACCGTCTCAGCAAGACCCCTCACCCCAACCCTCTCCCGCAAACGGGAGAGGGAGCGCGCTTAAGGCCTGGCCTCGAACACCATGTTGAACGGCGTCTCGGTCGCGCGGCGGAAGCGGCTGAACCCCGCCTGCTCGGCGACATCGCGCAGGCGCGCCTCGCCGGCCTGGGCGCCCAGGCCCAGCCCCACGTCCTGGGCCAGCGAGGCCGGCGTGCAGATCATGGTCGAGGCCGAGTAGAAGATGCGGCCCACCGGGTTCAGGTTCTCTTCCAGGTGATCGTGCGCGAAGGGCTCGACGATCATCCAGGTGCCGTCTTCCTTCAGGCTGTCGCGCACGTGCCGCCCGGCGCCCACCGGGTCGCCCATGTCGTGCAGGCAGTCGAACATGGCGACGAGGTCGAAACCCTCGGCGGGATAGTCGGCCGCGGCGCCATGCTGGAAGACGATCAGATCGGCGACGCCCTCGGCCTTGGCGGCCTCCCGCGCCCGGTCGATCGAGGGGCCATGATAGTCGAAGCCGTAGAACTTCGACTTCGGGAACGCCTTGGCCAGCAGCACGGTCGAGGCGCCGTGCCCGCAGCCGACGTCGGCCACCGTGCAGCCCGCCTCCAGCTTGGCCCGCACGCCCTCCAGGGCCGGGATCCAGCTCTCGATCAGGTTGGCGTTGTAGCCCGGGCGGAAGAACCGCTCGGTGCCGCGGAACAGGCAGGTCGAATGCTCGTGCCAGCCCACGCCCTTACCCGTCCGGAACGCCTCGGCGATCTTGGGCTCGTCCAGCCAGACCGACTGGGCGATCTCGAAGGCGCCGGCGAAGAAGGCCGGGCTCGTCTCGTCCGCGAAGGCCATGGCCTGTTCCGGAGACAGGCTGAAGGTTTCGCTCCCAGCATCGTATTCGATATTTCCGGACGCCGCCTGGGCCGACAGCCATTCGCGCACATAGCGCTCCTTCAAGCCGGTCCGCGCGGCCAGGGCCGTGGCGCTCACCGGCTGTCCGTCCCCCATGGCCTTGTAGAGCCCCAGCCGGTCTCCCAGCACGATCAGGGCCGCGCTTATGGTCGCGCCCAGGTCGCCCACCAAGCGACCCACCAACGCATCCACCTTGCCCATGTCAGGTTCACGCATCGACGACCTCCTTCCCAAAGGTCGCCCCACCCCGCGCCGGCACTATGTACGTCTCGGCGAACATCGTTCGTCAAAACGCCGTGAAGCGCGGCCTTCGAAGGGGATTCCGCCCGGGCGCGGATTGGGCCATGAAGGGCCGCCCCTCGAAGGAGCGCCCCGTGATCCGCGAACGCCGCGCCCGTATCGTCGCCACGCTCGGCCCCGCCAGCCGGGCGCCGGCCCAGGTGATCGCGCTCGCGCGCGCCGGCGCCGACGTCTTCCGGGTCAATTTCAGCCATGGCGGCCATCCCGACCACGCCCGCACCATCGCCGCCGTCCGCGCGGCCGAGGCGGAGGTGGGCCGTCCTCTGGCCGTACTGGCCGATCTGCAGGGCCCGAAGCTGCGCCTGGGCGAGTTCGCCGACGGCCGGGTTCGGCTCAAGGCCGGCCAGGATTTCCGTCTCGACCGCGACCCCACCCCAGGAGACGCCTCGCGCGTCTGCGTGCCCCACGCCGAGATCTTCGCGGCGCTGAAGCCCGGCGCCGACATCCTGCTGGACGACGGCAAGGTGCGCCTCAAGGTCGGCCGCTGCGGGCCCGACTTCGCCGAGACCATCGTGGTCGGCGGCGAGGCGCTCAGCGACCACAAGGGCCTGAACCTACCGCGCCTGACCATCCCGATCCCGGCCCTGACCGCCAAGGATCGGGCTGACCTCGACTTCGCGCTCAGCCAGGGCGTCGACTGGGTGGCGCTGTCCTTCGTCCAGCGGGCCGCCGACATGGCCGAGCTGCGCCAGATCGTGCAGGGGCGCGCCGGCGTCCTGGCCAAGATCGAGAAGCCCGCCGCCCTCGATGCGCTCGACGAGATCCTCGACCTTTGCGAGGCGGTCATGGTGGCCCGCGGCGACCTCGGCGTGGAGCTCAATCCCGAGGACGTGCCGGTGGTCCAGAAGGCCCTGGTCCGCGCCGCCCGCCTGCGCGGCATCCCGGTGATCGTGGCGACCCAGATGCTGGAGAGCATGATCAGCTCGCCCACGCCCACTCGCGCCGAGGCCTCCGACGTGGCCGGCGCGGTCTATGAGGGCGCCGACGCCGTCATGCTCTCGGCCGAGACCGCCGCCGGCGACTATCCGCTGGAAGCCGTCACCATCATGGACCGCATCCTGACCCGCGTGGAGCACGACCCGCGCTGGCCCGAGCTGATGCGCGCCGAGTTCCCGGTCGACGACGAGGACGCCGACGCCCTGGTGGCCGCCGCCCGCCGCGCCGCCGAGGCGGCTTCCACGGCCTGCCTGGTCGCCTTCACCACCACGGGCCAGACCGCCCTGCGGCTCTCCCGCGAGCGGCCGCTGCAACCGACCCTGGCGCTGACCACGCGCCTGGCCGCCGCGCGCCGCCTGGCCCTGGCCTGGGGCGTCGAGCCCCGCGTCGTGCCGCCGGTGTTCGATCCCGAGGACATGGCGCGCATGGCGGTCGAACAGGCGGTGGACTGCGAGCTCTGCCCGCCGGGCCAGCGGGTGCTGATCCTGGCCGGCCTGCCGATGGGCTCGCCCGGCGCGGCCAACATCCTGCGTATCGCCCACGCGCCGCTGCGCCGATGATCGAGACCTTCGCCGACGCCGAGGCCCTGGCCGATACGGCCTGCGCCGCGACGGCGGCCGCGCTCTCCGCAGGCATCGCCGCCCGCGGCCTCGGCGTCCTGATCGGCACGGGCGGCCGCTCGCCTCACGCCATCTACGACCGCCTGGCCAGAGCCGAGCTCGACTGGTCCAGAGTGGTGGTCACCCTCTCCGACGACCGCTTCGTGCCGTCCGACGATCCCGCCTCCAACGAGGGGCTGGTGCGCGAGCGCCTCCTGATTGGCCGCGCGGCCTCGGCCCGCTTCGAGCCGTTGCGCTATGACGCGCCCTCGCCGGAGGCCTCCGGCGACCTCGCCGAGCCTCGCATCGCCGCGCTCGGCCCCGCCGACATGCTGTTCCTGGGCATGGGCGAGGACGGCCACGTCGCCTCCCTGATCCCCGGCAGCCCCATGCTGGCCGCCGGCATGGATCCGGCCGGATCGCGCCATGTGCTCGGCGTCCCCGCCGGGGTGGGCTCGCCGCCCGTCGCACGGATCACGCTCACCCTGCCGGCCCTGCTCGCGGCGCGGGAAACCCTGATCCTCATCGCGGGTGCGAGGAAACGCGAGATCGTCGAGACGGAACGGGGTCTGCCCGTGCACGCTCTGCTGGAACAGGCTAAACGCCCCGTGCGCGTCCTCTGGACGCCTTAGTTTTCGGAGCCTTTCCATGCATCCGGTCACCGCCGCCGTCACTGCCCGCATCGTCGAGCGCAGCCGCAAGACCCGTGAGGACTACCTGGCGCGCATGGCCGCCGCCGGCCATGCCGGCCCCGGCCGCGCCAAGCTCTCCTGCGCCAACTGGGCTCACGCCTTCGCCGCCAGCCCCGAAGGCGACAAGCAGCGGATGCGCAATCCCAGCGCGCCCAACGTCGCCATCGTCTCGTCCTACAACGACATGCTGAGCGCCCATCAGCCCTATGAGCGCTTCCCGGCGATCATCAAGGCCGCGGCGGAAGAGGCCGGCGCCACCGCCCAGTATGCCGGCGGCACGCCCGCCATGTGCGATGGCGTCACGCAAGGGCGTCCGGGCATGGAGCTGTCGCTGTTCTCCCGTGACGTGATCGCGATGTCGACGGCGGTTGCGCTCACCCACGACGCCTTCGATGCGGCCCTGATGCTGGGCATCTGCGACAAGATCGTGCCGGGCCTGACCATCGGGGCGTTGGCCTTCGGCCACCTGCCGGTGATCTTCGTGCCGGGCGGGCCGATGAGCTCGGGCATCTCCAATGCGGAAAAGGCCAAGACGCGGGCCCTGTTCGCCGAGGGCAAGATCGGTCGCGAGGAGCTGCTGGACAGCGAGATGGCCTCCTATCACGGCCCCGGCACCTGCACCTTCTACGGCACGGCCAACTCCAACCAGATGATGATGGAGATGATGGGTCTGCACCTGCCGGGCGCGGCCTTCGTCCACCCCAATACGCCGCTGCGCGACGCGCTCACCGCCGCCAGCCCCAAGCGCGCCATCGAGATCGCCGCCGGGACCAATGCGCATACGCCCATGTCGGCGGTGGTCGACGAGAAGGCGATCGTCAACGCGGTGGTCGGCCTGCTGGCCACCGGCGGATCGACCAATCACACGCTGCACCTGGTCGCCATGGCGCGGTCCGCCGGCGTGCTGATCGACTGGGGCGATTTCGACGAGCTCTCCAAGGTCACGCCGCTTCTGGCGCGGGTCTATCCGAACGGGTCGGAGGACGTGAACGCCTTCCACGCGGCCGGGGGCATGGCCTTCGTGGTGCGCGAGCTGCTCGACGCCGGCCTCGCCCACGAGGACGTGGTCACGGTCGCCGGGCCGGGCCTGCGCCATTACCAGACCGAGCCCTTCCTGGAGGACGGCAAGCTCACATGGCGCGAGGGCCCGAAGGAGAGCCTCAACCTCGACATCCTGCGGCCCGCCAACGACCCGTTCCAGCCGGAGGGCGGCATCCGCCTGCTCCGCGGCGGGCTCGGCCGCGCGGTGATCAAGACCTCGGCCGTCAAGGACGAGCACCTGGTGGTCGAGGCCCCGGCCCTGGTATTCGACGACCAGGACGATCTCCTGGCCGCCCACAAGCGGGGCGAGCTCAACCGCGACTTCATCGCCGTGGTTCGCTTCCAGGGGCCCCAGGCCAACGGCATGCCGGAGCTGCACAGCCTGACCCCGACGCTCAGCGTGCTGCAGGACAAGGGCTTCAAGGTCGCCCTGGTCACCGACGGGCGAATGTCCGGCGCCTCGGGCAAGGTGCCGGCCGCGATCCATGTGACGCCCGAGGCCAAGGACGGCGGGGCGCTCTGCCGGGTGCGCGACGGCGACCTGATCCGTCTCGACGCTCATGCGGGAACCCTCGAGATCGAGGTCGACCCCGCCGAACTAGCCGCCCGTC
>CAMFHW010000173.1 GCA_945952175.1 uncultured Phenylobacterium sp.
GGCGAGCACCGAGACCAGTTGGTCTCGCAGCTTGGTGCGTGACTGGAGCACCTCGGCAGCCCTTTGCAGCCCTCCCGCGAGGTCACCGGCCGCCTCGCCAGCGGCCACCATTGAGGGCACGAAACTCTGCCCGTCATGGAAGGCCTTCGCGAAGGCGCGCTCAAGCGGCTCGCCGCTGGAAATATCAGCGTTGAGGCCCTGGCAAAGCGTTCGGGCTGCTGGACGCTCAAAGCGGTCATTCAGAATGCCCAGGGCGGTGCGGATGTCCGCCCGCGCCCGCAGGAGATCCGCCAGGCTCAACAGCAGTTCGGCGGCTTCGCGATCCACGAGGTTCCGAGCCTGCGGCGTCGCCTTTACGCGTTGAGGTTTGAGGCTGAGCGGCGAGAGGCCATTCCGGCGAAGTGCGTCGAAGGCGACCGCCTCGCTGGCGCCTTCGATGACACCGCGCACGCGGCGGCCCGCTCCATCGAGCGCGACATAGGAGAAGGCGCCGATATCAGCCATGGATCGCGCCGGCGACTTCCTCGGCGGTGGTCAGGCCCGCCAACACCTTGCGCCATCCGTCAACGGCCATGTCGACCAAGCCGCCGCGCCGGGCCAAGGCCTCGATCTCGGCAGAGCTGCGTCGCTCTGCGACGGCGCGCAGCAAATCTTCATCCGATTGGAAGGCTTCGCCGATCGGAATCCGCCCGCGAAAACCTGTGCCGCGGCAGCGGGTGCACCCGACAGGCTGGGCGACCTCATCGGGCGCTGCCTCGCCGATGGCCTCGGCGAACTGCCGTTCGACCTCGCTGACACCGCCGCGTGTGCCGCAATGTGGACAGAGCCGGCGCACCAGTCGTTGCGCAACAGCCCCCCGGAAGCCCGCCGCCAGCTGGTAGGGCTCAACCCCCATGTCGCGCAGGCGCGGCACGACACCCAAGGCGTCGTTCGCGTGGATCGAGGCCAACACGAAGTGGCCGGTCATGGCCGCCTGGATCGCGACCGCCGCCGTCTCGGCGTCGCGGATTTCGCCGACCAGAATCACGTCTGGGTCCTGGCGCAGAAACGAGCGAAGGGCGGTTGCGAAGGTCAGCCCGATCTGGGGGGCCACCTGGGTCTGGGCCACATGCTCGAAGTGATATTCGACCGGGTCCTCGACGCTGAGCACCTTCTTGCCCGAGCCGACGAAGGTCTGCAGCAAGGCGTAGAGGGTCGTGGTCTTGCCGCTGCCCGTTGGGCCGGTGACCAGGAAGAGTCCGTGGGCGGCGCGCGAAGCGCGCCGGAGCACATCTGAAATGCTTTCGGTCAGGCCGAGCGCATCCAGATCGAGCGGCACGGCGGAGCGGTCAAGGATCCGCAACACCGCGCCCTCGCCGAAGACGGTCGGGGACGTGGCCACGCGCACATCGATCTGTTTGCCCTGGACCACGAAGGTCGTTCGCCCGTCCTGGGGCAGGCGTCGCTCGCCAAGGTTCAGGTTCGCGATCACCTTGACCCGAGAGACAGCAGGCGCCGCTAAGTCGGCCGACACGGTCTGATGATCGATGAGACGGCCATCCACACGCAGCCGGATACGGAAGGCGTTGCGGGTGGGCTCGAAATGGATGTCGGAGGCGCCGGCGGCGATCGCCGCCTCGAAGGCCGAGGCGACCAGGCGCGCCCCTCCCCCTTCCGAGCCCCGATCGGCGACCAGGTCGATCTCTCGGGCCAGACGCCGCTCGTCGGGGGCCGCGGCGGGCGCTTCGGGCGCGCCGAAGGTCCGCTCGAACTCGCGCCGCCAGTCGGCGGGTCGGGCGGCCAGGATGGTGACCTCGCAGCCGGTGGCGAAGACCAGGCCGGTCAGGGCCTCGTCGTCCAGGGGATCGCAGGCCGCGCAGACCAGCGCCTTGCCGTTGCGAGAGATCGGTAGCACGCCGCTGCGCCGCAGGAACTCGGCGGAGACGCCTACGCTCGCCAGGTCGGTCTTGATCGGCTCGCGGGCCGGCTCCCAAACGCGGCAGCCGCTCACCGCCGCATAAGCGTCGACCAGGTCGTCGTCGGACAGGCTGCCCAGCTGGTTGAGCACCTGCTCCACTGGCGCGCCGGTGCGTCCGGCGACCAGCTCGGCCCGCCCGATGGCGGCGGCGTCGACCAGCCGCTCGGCGGTCAGGCGCTCGAGCACCGCGGCGCGGCGCAGGGCGACCGGCGAGGCCGGCTGGGCGCCTACAGCGTCATCCGCCATCCGGATACCTCTGAGAAGAGTGCGACCAGCCAGCCGGCAAGCGCCAGATAGGGGCCGAAAGCGAGCCGTCCGTCGGCTGGCCGCTCGATCGCCATGCCGACCAGGCCCGCTAGCGACGCCGCAGCGATGGCCAGGGGCGTCGCCGGGCCAAGCCAGAGCGCCAGGGCGGCCGCGAGCTTCACATCGCCGAGGCCGAGCGGGACGCGCCCGCGCAAGCGGGCGCCGAGCGCGCGCAGACCATAGAGCAAGGAGAAGGTGACGACCGCCGCCGCCACGCCGGCGAGCAGTCCCATCATCCCCTGCAGCGTAAAGCTCAACCCAGCGCACAGCAGGGCCGCCGCCAGGGTCATGCTGTCGGGCAGACGTCGCACCCGAAGGTCAGCAGCGCCTGCGCCGGCGAGCAGTGCCGCAAGGCCGGTCGCCAAGCTCGCCGGTAGAATCGGCAACAGGGCGAAACTGACGCCGCCAGCGAGCGCGCCCAAGGCCTCGGCCGTCGGATGGGCGATATCGATCCGGCCGCCACAGGCGAAGCAGGCGCCTCGCTGGGCGGCATAGGACAACAGCGGAACAGTACGGCTGAAGCCCAAGGTGACGCCGCACTGGCCACAGGCCGAGCGTCCACGGAGCGCGCTCTCGGCCCGCGTCCAACGCAGCCCATAAGTCACTGCGAAGCTCCCCAAGGCTGCGCCAAGCGCAGCCCCGACCGCGATGTCGGGCCACGGGTTCATCACTGGCCGGTGGGGGCTACCAGGTCCTTGTCGACGCCGGTTCCCTGGGCGCGGCCGTCGGCGCCATAGCTTGTCACCGTGAAGCTCTGACCGTCGTCGGCGAGCGCATAGGCGATATCGTGCCCCCAGGGGTCCTTGAGGACCTTGGGGCTCTTCAGATAGGGACCGGTCCAGCCGGTGGTATCGCCTGGCTCGGCCAGCAGGCTGCTCAGCCCTTCGGCCTTGGTCGGATAACGGCCCACGTCGGAGCGGAACACCTCAACCGCAGCGGCCACCGTTTCGACCTGCATCTGGGCGGTCTTGGCGCGTGCACGACCGAGCTGACCCACCAGGCCCGGCGTCAGCACCGCGGCGATCAGACCGATAATGGCCAAGACCACCAGGATTTCGGTCAGGGTGTAACCGCCGTCGTCGCGCCGGATAGGCGCCTTAGAACTTGGTCGCATGTCGCCCCCTCAGCATGGTCACGGCTCAGCCGTCGGAAGACGGTGGCCGCGGGATGCCGCGCATCCCCGGTAAATCTCACGATACGTTCGTCGCGCCAACCCGCCTCGGTTGTGATGCGGATGCGCCAGGCCTCACCCACCCGCCAGGCGGCGGTTTTGGTTCCCGGCCCCGGATCCCCGGCCCCGGCGTAGCTGAAGCTCGTCTGCTCCCCAAAGGGCGAGACGAAGCCCGAAGCGCACCGGCGCCAGTCGGCCGCGGCGTCGAGGGCCCCTACGTCGTCAAGCTCCTGGCTGACCGCGGCGGCAAGGCGCGCGCGCAATTCCGCGCCGTCTTCCACCCCAAGGCTGCGCAGGGTGGTGTCGTCGAGATGGGCCGCGGCCGCCAGGCTGAGCTTCTCGCGCTCGGGCGCCGCCCAGGCGTCGGCGCGCCCCCCCTCGCTGGAGACCGCCCAATGATAGGGCGGCGAGCGGGTGGAGCGGACGATGTCGGCGGCGGCCTGCAGATGGGCGCCGCCCAGCTGGTACTCCGCCTGGGTACGCGCCAGGTCGGCGCGCGCCAGGCGCAATTGAGCGATGCTGCGCCCCACTATGGCGGCGGTGATCAAGCCCAGCCCCACGGCAAAAACCATGGCGGCGGCGGTCGCATAGCCGGCGTCACGGGTGCTTGTCGGGGAGCAGGCCACGGATCTCTAGCTCGTGCATGTCCTGGGCAAGCATCTCAATCACCTGGGGCGCACCAGAGGGGTCGTTGAGAATCTTGGCGCGTAGCAGGACGATCAGTTCGCTGCGGGTCTGGGTGCGGCTGCTGGTGCGGAAGAGGGCGCCTACCGCGGGCAAGTCCTTGAGGCCCGGCACACCGGAGCCACTCAATGACCGTGTGCTGCTGATCAGTCCGCCCAGCGCGACGACGCCGCCATCCTTCAGCACCAAGGCGCTCTCGAAACGCCGCTGCTGGATGGTCGGAGAATCGATTCCGGAGGTGACGGTCTTGGCGACCGAGCTGACCTCCTGGCTAACATCGACCAGGAGCTGATCCTCGCCGGTGATCCGCGGGGTGACTGCCAGGATCACGCCCGTGCTGCGATAGTCGATGGTGCTGACCAGATTCGGGTTGGGTGTGGTGGTGGTCTGCTGAGACTGGATCACGACCGGCACCTGGTCGCCGATCTGCAGCCGCGCGGTGCGGCCGTCCAGCGCGATGATCTTAGGCGCTGAGCGCACCTCGAGATTGGTCTTCGAGCCGAGCGCGGTCAGGGCCGCGGTGATGTCGTTGCCCAGATAGGTGATCGACAGGCCCGGATAGACCGGCCCGACGGTCCCGGTCTTGTTGTTGACCGAGGAGACCGAGAGGCGGTCGGAGAAGGCCTGCCAGTCCACCCCGAACTGGTTCTCCTTGCCCAGGGTGACCTCGACGATCGAGGCCTCGATGAACACTTGGCGCGGCGGTCGATCGATCTCGCCGAGGACCCGTTGGATCTGGACGATCTTGTTCTGGGGCGTCGAGATCAGCAGCGTGTTGGTGTCCTTGTCGACGCTGATGCGGATCTGGTCGGCCAGGGTCGCACCGCTGGCGGCCGGTGTTCCGCCGGCTTCGGCCGTGAGCGTGGGCGGCCGTCCAGGCGCCTCGGCTGGGCTGGCCAAGGCTGACGGTGCGGGAGTCTGTGGCGCGCTCGCGCCGCCGCCCTGGACGCTGCTCAGCCCGAAGACCCCGCTCAAGGTCCGGGCAAGCTGGTCCGCCGCGGCGTTGCGCGGATGATAGACGAAGAGGCTGGCGGCCTCGTCCTTGCCCGCTGTGTCGAGCCGCTGCACCCATTTGCCGATCGCGTCGAGCGCCTCGGCGGAGCGCCCAAAGACCAGGACGCCGTTCAGGCGCTTCAAGGGCACGATCGTGACTCCGACCACGCCCGCGCCCTGAACGATCCGTTCGAGGTCCGTCGCCACAGCCGTGGCCGGGGCTTGGTTGAGCTCGAACCACCGGATGCGAGCGTCCTCGAAACCGTTCTGATCGAAGAGCTTCAGGGTCTGCAGGGTGGACTTCAGCTGCGGTCCGCCGCCAGCGACAAGGATCAGGCCGAGCTTGTCGTTGGCATAGAGCACCGCGTCGGTCCCGACGATCGCCTCCAGCGCCTTGGCGACCTCGGTGGGCTGGGCATAAGAGAGCGGCAGGGCGACGATCTCGTAGCCGGCCTCGCCCGCGCCAGCGGCTCCGCGCCGGATTGGGGCGGCAGCCTTGGCCTTTGCCTGGGGAGTGACGATCACCTGGCCATTGTTCTGCACCAGGGTGAAACCGCTCGCCTCGAGGGCGGCGCCGAGGGCTGCGATCAGCTGGTCCCGGTTGAGCCGCTGCTCGATCCGGAAGGAGATCTTACCGGTCACGCCCGGGTCAATCGCATAGG
This sequence comes from uncultured Phenylobacterium sp., assembly GCA_945952175.1. GTDB lineage: Bacteria > Pseudomonadota > Alphaproteobacteria > Caulobacterales > Caulobacteraceae > Phenylobacterium. The sequence continues at coordinate 5,774 of CAMFHW010000173.1, forward strand.
GCACGCCCGCTTGGCCCAGCACCTCGTCCACGACCTGACGGATGTCGGCGTCCTGGAAGGCGAAGGTGTAGGTCTCGGCGCGCTCGGCCGCCTCGGCCGGGCGCGTTAGCGTCAGGGGAGCGGTTATGGCTAGGAAGGACGCGGCGAGGACGGCGCTCAGCCGTCGTGGATAAGACACGGATGACCTCATCGGGCGGGCGGGGCGCTCGCGGGTGGTAGGCCGCCACGGCCTTCAGGCGGCGCGGCGGGACCGGCCTGCGGCGTACCGAGCGTCTGGCCGAGCGCCACCTCCTTCACGCCGGAGGGCGTGTCGACGACGATCTTGGCGGCGGCGACCTGTTTCAGGGTGATGTCGCTGCGGCTGTCGCCGGGGCGCAGCCACTCGGCCGTCGCGCCGCCAATCGAGACCAGGGCGGCCGTCCTCTGTCTCGACAACGACACCCCATCCAGCCGGATCGCAGGTTCCGGCTGCGCCGCTGCGCCCAGCACCAGCGAGAAGATCGGCGAACTCACCAGATCTGCGACCGACATGTAGGGGGCCGCGGGCACGGCGGGACGCGGCGGTCGTAGGGCATGTAAGGCTGCCTGCGCCGGCGCGAGCGCATCGGCGTTGGCCTGGACCCCGCCGGCCAGGAGCCAGGCCAGCAGACCCGTGCCGAGCCCCAACGGCGCGGCATAAAGGAAGGCGGTCAGCTTGCGCAAAAGGCCCGTCCCGTCATCGCCAGGGTCACGGCGGCGCCCTTCACGCCCAGATCCACCGTGTCGACGAAGACCTGCGGTTTCTGGCGTCCGATCACGTCCAGCATCTGGACGGCCGCGTCATAGCCCCCCTCCGCCTCGAAGCTCACCGACAACGCGGCGAGGCCGGACCTCTGCGCGGCCGCCGGCGCAGGCGCCACCTGGACCCTCACCGCCTGCAGCTGCAGTTGGGCGGCGGCCTCGCGCAGCCGATCGGCCAGGGGCTGGGCGTCGCGGACATGGGAGGCGCAGATCGCACCGGGCGGCGGCGCCTCGGCGTCGCGCAGCGGCCGGATCTGACGCTGGGCGGCCTCGACACCGGTCTCGACACCGGTCAGTCGGTCCTTGAAGCCCGACGGCACGGTCAGGCTGGACAGGAGAATGCCGAGCCCGACCGCCAGGCCGGCGGCGAGGCCCCCGGCCAGCATCAGGTCCTTGGGCGCGGCCCGGGGCTCTCCGATCATGGCCCCACCTCGCTGGCCCCCGGGGCGCCGCGAGGCTTGACGCCCCACAGCCAGACGCCCGTGCGGATCGGCTTGGGCGCGCGCTCGACGCCTCGGTCGGCAACGCCGAACGGGGCCGCGTCGCCACGTACTTCGACCGCCAGCAGGCCGTGATCCCAATGGACCGCGACGATACGGGCATCCTCGGCGCGATGGCTGGACGCCCAGCCCAGGTCGGAAATCACCTCCGACATCGGACGTGCGGGCCCCACGGCCTTGCGCAGGGCCGAAGAGAGCTCGACCTGGCGACGCAGGGCGGTGAGCGCGTGTGTCTTGGCCGCGATCTGTCGCTCGGCCACCGACAACTCGTCATCCGCCGCCGACCGCGCCTGCAGGGCCAGGCTCACCCCGACCACGAGCAGGGCCAGAGCGGACCCGATCGCGCCGGCCAGCAAGGCAAGGTCGCGGACCTGGGCGACTTGGCGGCGCCCGGCGCCGAAGGCGACCTTGATCTGCTGGCCATCGACCTCGGTGGACGTCTCGAACGGCCCCGAATAGGCGCTGACGCGCAGATAGAAGGCCACGAAGCGGGTCGCCTGGCCTGGCGACCAGCCGCCGACGCGGCGAACTTGGTGCATCAGCTCGGTCATTGGCAGGGGCGCGCCGTGCCGCGCCTCCAACGCCGCGGCCTTGGCCTGGACCCAGGGTAGGCCGGCCGGGACCGGAAAGACCCGGGTGAAGACTTGGGGCGGCCCCTGGCCGCCCGCTTCGAAGGTCTGGGGATCGGGACTGAGCATGGTCAGCGGCAGTCCTGCATCACGACGTCGAACGCGCAGTCGGCCGGCTGGTCGCGCCAGACCTTTGCGGCGAGGATTGGCGTGTCCTGTCCATCGTCGCGCACCAGGAGAACGGCGCGCAGCGGCGGCTTGGCGTCGCCGGACGGGGGCCAGGCCCCCGTCGCCTCCACGCCCTGATAGACGAAGTGGGCCGGGCCGGCGGTTCGCAGCGGCAGGCTTCGAACCCGGGCGCCCTCGGTCAGCGACAGGGCCAAGCCTGAGCGTGTTTCAGCCAGGTCGACCCG
>CAMFHW010000174.1 GCA_945952175.1 uncultured Phenylobacterium sp.
CTCCTAGACCGCGCCAGCCTTCTGCGCGTAGGCCCAGGCGGACTTGGCCAGCAGCGGCACGCGCTCGGCCATGGCGGCGGCCTGCGGGCTGTTGGCGGTGCCGTCGCGCACGCGTCCGACGATGCCCTGGCAGATGCCGGCCAGCCGGAACATGTTGTACGAGAAGAACCAGTCGAGGTGGTGCAGGCCGGAACGGCCCGTGCGCTCGCAATAGATGGCCACCGCCCCGTCCAGGGTCGGGATGCCGTGGGCCTTGAGGTCCGGCAGGGTGGCGATCGAGCCGTTGACCCAGTTCATCAGCAGGTAGGTGAAGTCCGCCAGCGGCTCGCCTAGCGTGCCGAGCTCCCAGTCGAGCACCGCGATCACGCGGGCCTCGGTCGGGTGGATGACCATGTTGTCGAGGCGATAGTCGCCATGGACGACGCTGGTCCGCTCCTGCTCGGGCAGCGACTTCGGCAGGAAGTCGATGAGCTTTTCCATCTCCTCGAGATGGACCGTCTCCGAGGCCTTGTACTGCTTGGTCCAGCGGTCGACCTGGCGGCCCATATAGTTGCCGGGCTTGCCGTAGTCCTCGAGGCCGATCTTCACGTAGTCGGTGTTGTGCAGGTCGGCGAGGGTCTGGATCTTGGCGGTGAAGATCGCGTGGCGCTCGGCCGGCTCATATTGCGGGAGCTGCTGGTCCCACAGGATGCGGCCCTCGACCATGTCCATCACGTAGAACCAGGTGCCGATCACCGAGTCGTCGGTGCACAGGCCATAGGATTTCGCCACCGGGAAGCCGGTGGGATAGAGCGCCGTGATCACCTTGTACTCGCGGTCGACCGCGTGGGCCGAGGGCAGCAGCTTGCCCGGCGGCTTGCGCCGCATGACGTATTTCTTGGAGGGCGTGATCAGCTGATAGGTCGGGTTGGACTGGCCGCCCTTGAACTGTCGCACCTCCAGCGGACCCACATAGCCCTCGACATTGGCCTTCATCCAGGCGTCCAGGGCGGCCTCGTCGAACCGATGGCTCTCGGCGACCTCCTTGGTGCCGGAGTTCAACGCTTCCCGTTGCTGCTCGGCGTCGTCGGCCATTGGGCGCTCCCGTATTCTCTTACGCTTGTTTGAACCGACCTTATCGAACCCTCCCCTGCGGCGGCAAGCGCGGAGGGACGAAACATACCGGACTTTCGAAGACTTAGGCCTCGCGAGCCAACGCCCGCCAGCCGATGTCGGTGCGGTGGAAGCCGCCCGGCCAGTCGATCCTGGCGATGGCCGCATAAGCCCGCTCGCGGGCCTCGACGAAGGTCTCGCCCCGGGCGCAGACGTTCAGCACCCGGCCGCCCGAGGCGCGCAGGGTCCCGTCCGCATCGCGCGACGTGCCGGCATGGAAGATCACCACGTCAGGTCCGAAGTCCTGCTCCGCGCCCTTGATCACCGTGCCGACCTCGGGCTTGTCGGGATAGCCCTTGGCCGCCAGCACCACGCAGATCGCCGCCTCGTCGCGCCAGACCGGCGGCGACAGGTGGCCCAGCGTGCCGTTGGCGCAGGCTTCCAGATAGGGGACGAGATCGCTCTCCAGCCGAAGCATCAGCACCTGGCATTCCGGGTCGCCGAAACGGGTGTTGAACTCGACGAGCTTGGGCCCGTCGGCGGTGGCCATCAGCTCCACGAACAGCACGCCGCGATAGGGCGCGCCCTCGTCGGCGATGCCGTCGAAGGCGGGCTCGGCGAGCTGGCTGCGGACCTCGTCCACCAGCTCGGGCGTGAAGACCGGAGCGGGCGAGTAGGTGCCCATGCCGCCGGTATTGGGGCCCTGCTCGCCGTCGAAGGCGCGCTTGTGGTCCTGGGCCGCGCCGAACACCATGGCGGTCGAGCCGTCGCACAGGGCGAACAGCGAGCCGATCTCGCCCTCCAGGAACTCTTCGATCACCACCCGCGACCCGGCCGCGCCGAACCGGCCGCCCAGAGCGTCGTCGATCGCCGCCTCGGCGGCGGCCCGGTCCTGGGCGATGACCACGCCCTTGCCGGCCGCCAGGCCGTCGGCCTTGATCACATAGGGCGGCTGGAATTGGGAGAGCCCGGCCTTGGCGGCGCCCGCGTCGTCGAACACCGCATAGGCGCCGGTGGGCAGGCCGTGGCGGTCGCAGAAGCCCTTGGTGAAGGCCTTGGAGCTTTCCAGCTGACCCGCGAAGGCGGTCGGTCCGAAGCACGGAATGCCGGCTTCCGCCAGGGCGTCGGCGAGGCCCGCCTCCACGCTCGTCTCGGGCCCGATCACCACCAGGTCCGCGCGGATTTCCTCCGCCAGGGCCACGAGGGCGGGAACGTCCGTCGGCTTGATTGGCCGCAACTCGCCCTGGGCGGCCATGCCCGGATTGCCCGGCGCGATCACGAGACGGGCCAGGAGCGGCGAGGCGGCGATCTTCCAGGCGAGCGCGTGTTCGCGGCCGCCCGAACCGACGAGCAGGATGTTCATGAGCCGGGCTTTCGCGCGCCGGGCTCAGCGGGTCAAGTCAGGCCTGGGCCGACGGATGCATCCAGCGCTGGACGGCGCGGTAGGCGCGTTCCGACGGGCTGGCCTCGGGGTGGCTGGGCGGGGCGGTGATCTCCAGCACCACGCCGTCCGGATCGTGGAAGTAGATCGACTGCTGGGCGCCGTGATCCTCTTCCCAATAGCGCACCTCGGCGGCCCGCAGCTTGCGCCGCCAATTGGCCAGGTCGGACACGGCCTCGGTGGCCATGGCGTAGTGGCGCACGTCGCTCGGCAGGTTGCGGTAGCTGGGCTGGGGCGCTTCCTTCAGCTCCACCAGCACGATCTCTCCGCCCCCCGGCAGGGCGAAGATCATCATCAGCCAGGGATAGTCGCCCCAGTCATCGCCCTCGTGCGCCTCGACGAGCGGAAGCTCCAGAATGTCACGATAGAAGGCGAGCGATTTGCCCGCGTCGCGGACAGGAAACACCACGTGGTCCAGCTTAAGCATCCGGCCCTCCCTGTGGGATCGGCCGGAGCCTAGCACCGCTCGGTGATTCAGTCCCGCGCGTCGAGATCGAGCGAATAGCCGGCCGAGCGCACGGTGCGGATCGGATCGGTCTCGGTGTCGTCGCGGTTCAGCGCCTTGCGCAGGCGGCCGATATGGACGTCGACGGTGCGGGCCTCGACATAGACGTCCGAGCCCCAGACCGCGTCGAGCAGCTGTTCGCGCGAGAAGACCCGGCCGGGGTGCTGCATCAGATAGTCCAGCAGGCGGAACTCGGTCGGGCCGAGATGGATCTCCTTGCCCGAGCGCTTCACCCGATGGGCGACGCGGTCGATCACCAGGTCGCCGCAGCGGACCCGATCCTCGGCCAGGCCCGGGCGCAGGCGGCGCAGCACGGCGCGGATGCGGGCCGACAGCTCGCTCATGGCGAAGGGCTTGACCACGTAGTCGTCGGCGCCGGTGTCCAGGCCGCGGATCCGGTCGCTCTCCTCGCCGCGGGCGGTGAGCATGATGATCGGCACGTTGCGGCTCTCGGAGCGCTGGCGCAGGCGGCGGCAGACCTCGATCCCGGAGACCTTGGGCAGCATCCAGTCGAGGATCACGAGATCGGGAAGCTTTTCCGACACCAGGGTCAGGGCTTCCTCGCCGTCGGCGGCCACGACGACCTCATAGCCCTCCTTCTCGAGGTTGTACTGCAGGAGGGTCGAGAGCGCGTCTTCGTCCTCGACGACCAGGATGTGCGGGATCACGTGGGTCTACCCTTGGCTCAAGATTTGAGCGCGTCCGTCTTTGGACGCGTATTGGAGGCCAGCTCCTCGCCGGTGATCTCGTAGTGGATGATCTCGGCGATGTTGGTGGCGTGGTCGCCGATGCGTTCGAGGTTCTTGGCCACGAACAGCAGGTGCGCGCAGGAGGTGATCATGCGCGGATCGGCCATCATGTAGGTGAGCAGCTCGCGGAACAGGCTGTTGTAGTGCTCGTCGACCTCGTCATCGCGGGTCCAGACGAGGGTGGCGCGTTCCACGTCGCCGGCGGTGTAGGCGTCGAGCACGTCCTTCAGGCGGCCCTGGACGAGACGGCCCATGCGCTCGATCGAGCGGGTCAGCGGCGCGATCGGCTCGGCTTCGCTCAGCACCAGGGTGCGTTTGGCGATGTTCTTGGCGAGGTCGCCGCAGCGTTCCAGGTTCGAGGCGATCTTCATCGCGGCGACCGTGCGGCGCAGGTCGTTGGCCATCGGCTGGCGCAGCGCGATCAGACGGATCGACTTGCGCTCGATCTCGGCTTCCAGGACGTCGAGCTTCTCGTCCCGCGCGACCACCTGTTCGGCGAGGTTGCTGTCGCGCTTGAGCACGGCGTCCAGGCCATCGGCGACCTGAGCCTCGGTCAGGCCACCCATCCGGGCGGTCTCCGCCGCCAGGTTGTTCAGCTCGTCCTCGAAGGACTTCACGATGTGCTCGTTCATTTGACGCGTCCTCGACCGCTGCGGCCGGCTTCGGGGTTTCCGGAGGGAGGGTTCTAAGCGCCGATCATCCTGCCGGCCGGCTCCAGCGCCAAGGCCGGAAGCATGCTCCGACCCCGCATTCAGAACCGCCGGACCTGCGAATCACGGGCGCCGCCCATCTGCCGGTTCCTTGGCGTGCGGAACCTGCATGGGGATCACAATCGCTGTACGACAGTTCTAAGACGCTTTTGTAACAGCGCTAACGGCCGGCTTGGCGGCCGCGGGGACCGCCACGGACTGGGGGAAATAGGCGCTGAACGTCGCGCCCTCGCCCTCGACGCTCTCCACCGCCAGGCCGCCGCGGTGACGGTTGACGATGTGCTTGACGATAGCGAGGCCCAGGCCCGTGCCCGGGCGGTCGCCGCTCTTCTGACCCTCGACGCGATAGAACCGCTCGGTGAGGCGGGGCAGGTGCTCGCGCGCCAGGCCGAGCCCGGAATCGGCGACGCGGATCACGGCGAAGACGTCGGGACCATGGTCGGGGGTCAGCAGGGACAGCCGCGCCGAGCCGGCCGAGCGGGCGGCGGTCGCCGCCTCCGCGGTCTGGTCCGTCTGCAGCGAGATGCGGATGGAGCCGCCGGGGGGCGAATACTTCAGCGCGTTGTCCACCAGGTTCTGGATCACCTGGACGATCTGGTCCCGGTCGCCGGGGCCGACGGCGACACCGGGCGCCGGCAGGTCGACGTCGAGCCGCACGCCCTTCTCGCGGGCCAGCGGCCCGAGCGAGTCGACGACGTCCATGATCGCCAGGCCGAAATCGACCTCGCCCTCCGGCGCGATGTGCTCATTGAGCTCGATGCGGCTCAGCGACAGCAGGTCGTCGATCAGGCGGCTCATCCGCTCGGCCTGGGCCTGCATGATGGCCAGGAACTTGTCGCGCGCCGCCTCGTCCGTGCGGGCGTGGCCGCGCAGGGTCTCGATGAAGCCCGACAGCGAGGCCAGCGGGGTGCGCAGTTCGTGGCTGGCGTTGGCCAGGAAATCGGCGCGGGTGCGTTCGGCGCGGCGCGCGTCGGTCTCGTCGCGCAGCACCAGCAGGGCAAGCCGCGCACCGTCCGCCGAGGACCCCAGCGGCAGGGCCATGGCCTTCAGCACGCGTTCCTGGGCGCCGCCGACCTCGTAGAGCGCCTCGGCCGGCAGGGCGCCGAACAGCGCCTCGTCCACCGCCTCCAGCACCTCGGGATCGCGGATCGCGGTGACCAGCAGCCCGACCTCGGCCTGGATGCGCAAGAGCTCACGCGCCGCCGGATTGGCCAGGATGAAGCGGCGGCCGGTGAGATCGTCGGGCTCGTTGGCGGCGATCACCAGCAAAGGGTCCGGCAGGGCCTCGATGAGGCTGACATATGGCGGCGCCTGTTCATGCCCGGCGCGGGCCGGGGCCGCCTCGCCTGCACCGTCGCCCTCGGCGCGCCGCGCGCGCCACCACCCGACCAGGGCGCCCGCCGCGACGGTGACCGTGGCGCCCGCGAAGGCGGACCCGGCGTCGAGCCGGCCGAGGGCGCCCAGTCCCGCGATCACCACCGCTCCGACACCCGCCACGGCCAAGGCTGCGACGATTGGACTCTCGGGTTCACGCGCCGACGGCAATGCAAATCTCCAGGGCAGAGCCTATGACCAAGCCCGACGGTTATGACAGTCGCATGACGCCGACCCAACCGTTTCGGCCGAACGCCGATTTCTGTTTGGCTTTGAGGTTTTCTGGAAACGCCCCAAGCCAATCTCGATTTTGCCGATAGGAATTATCGGCTCAGTTCCCAACCGAGTTTTGACGAACTCCAACAGACGAGGGGCGAGAGCCACATGGCTTGGAAATCCACACTTCTTTCGACGGCGGCCGTGGTCGCCCTGGCCGTTCCGGGCGCCGCCTCGGCGCGCGACAACGCCGCGGCGCGGGTCAAGGCGCTCGAATCCGAGGTCGCCGAGCTGAAGGCCGTGGTGGCCGAGCTGAAGGCCGCGCATGACGCCGAGCACAACGCACCGCCGCCGGTGGCCGCGCCCAACCCGCAACAGGCCGAGGAAATCGAATCGCTCCGCGCCCAGGTTGCGGACCTGAAGACCTCGACGGCGGCCAATCTCGGCGCCCTGCGCACCGACGCCCTGTCGACCACCGCCTCCATCGCTGGCGGCAAGCCGACCATCGCCACCTCCGACGGCCGCTTCTCCGCCACCCTGCACGGGGTGATGCAGCTCGACACCGCCAAGTACCTGCAGAAGGACCATCTGCCGACCCAGGTGACCGCCCGCGATCTGTCCGGCGGGGCCAATTTCCGCCGTGCCCGCATCGGGGTGGACGGCAAGCTGTTCGGCGACTTCGACTACAACATCCTCTTCGACTTCGGGGGCAGCGGCGCGGAAGACGCGGGTCGCGTGCAGGAGATGTGGGTCCAGTATTCGGGCCTGAAGCCGTTCCGGTTCCGCATCGGCTCCTTCGCCCCGCCGCTCGGTCTCGAAGACGCGGCCTCGACCAACGGCGCGCTGTTCCCCGAGCGTCCGGCCGCGGCCGACATCGCTCGCAACCTGGCGGGCGGCGACACCCGCGTGGGCGGCGGCGTGATCGGCAATGGCGACCACTGGTTCGCCTCGGCGATCTGGACCGGTCCCCTGGTGCAGAGCTTGAACTCGGCGGCGACGGCCTTCAACGCGCCGATCTTCGACGAGCAGCAGGGCTATGCGCTGCGCGTCGCGGGCACGCCTTTCTATGGCGTCGACTGGCTGGTGCACGTGGGCGCCAACGCCAGCGTGATCACCCAGCCCACCGACCTCGGCCCGTCGGCCACGGCGCGCTACGCCGTGCAGCTGCGCGAGCGTCCGGAACTGCGCGTGGATGGCACGCGCCTGGTCGACACCGGCCAGATCGACGCCAGGGGCGCCCAGGCGCTCGGCCTCGAGCTCGCCGCCCAGAAGCAGAACCTCACGGTGCAGGGCGAATACTTCGACATCCGCCTCGACCGCCGTTTCCCGGCCGCCGGGGTGACCGATCCGAAGTTCTCCGGCTGGTATGTCGAGGCCGGCTGGGTGCTGACCGGCGAACGCCGCAAGTACAACACCGCCACCGCGGCGTTCGACGCCCCGGCGGTGGACAAGCCCTTCGACCTGAAGAAGAGAACCTGGGGCGCCTGGGAACTGGCGGCCCGCTACTCCACGCTCGACCTGAACTATGCCGAGAACAGCGCGCTGGCGGCCAACCGCGTGCGTGGCGGCGAGCAGGATATCTGGGCGCTGGGCGTGAACTGGTTCCCCAACTCGGCCGTTAAGTTCATGCTCGACTACAGCCGGGTGAGCATCGATCGGCTCAACGCCGCCGGACTGCCGCTCGACCAGGATTTCCAGACGATCAACCTGCGTTCGCAAGTGGCGTTCTAGAGACCATTCCCGACAAGAGGACTTGCCCAATGAGCCAAGCCCTTTCCCGGCGCGGCATGCTGACCGCGGCCCTGGCCGCGAGCGCCGCGGCGCCCGCCCTGATCCCCGGACCGGCCTCCGCCGCCGGGAAGGTCACCCTGCTGAACGTGAGCTACGACCCGACGCGCGAGCTCTACAAGCCGATCGACGCGGCCTATGTGAAGT
>CAMFHW010000175.1 GCA_945952175.1 uncultured Phenylobacterium sp.
GGAAGAGCCGCGTGCAGGCCTAGGAGGTCAGGCCGGGTCCGGTGTCGTGGACCGTGAACAGCAGCCGCTCGCCATCTCGGTCATAGGTGGCCGAGAGTCGGACCGAGCCCCGCTCGGTGAACTTGATCGCATTGCCCAGCAGGTTGAGCAGCACCTGGCGAAGGCGGTCGGGATCGATCGAGACCAGGCCGGGCAGGGCGTCGTCGAGCTCGACCGTCAGCTCCAGGCCCTTGGCTCGGGCCTGCAGTTCGAAAAGCTCCCGCGCAGCCCGGGCGAGGTCGGCCGGCGCGGCGGGGCGACGTGCGATCTCGACCTGACCGGCCTCGAGCTTCGAGAAGTCGAGGATGTCGTTGACGATGGCCAGCAGGGCCTCGCTGGCGTTCTGGATGCGGGCGACCTGGCCCCGGGTCGGGGCGTCGAGGTCCATCCGCTCGGCGAGCAGGCCGCTATAGCCCAGCATGGCGGTGAGCGGGGTGCGGATCTCGTGGCTCATATTGGCCAGGAATTCCGACTTCACCCTGGTGGCCGCCTCGGCCTCTGCGCGCGCCTGGGCCAGCGCCTCCTCCTGGGCGATCTGGGCGGTCATGTCGCGCACGACATCCAGATAGCCGACCGGCGGGCCGCCGGCTGGATCGGCGAGCAGGGTGGGATGGGATTCCAGCCAGACCCAGCGGTCTTCGTCGCGGTGCCGGGTGCGCCAACGGACCCGACTGGGCGGCTTTCCGGCGAGCAAGCCGCGGAACACGGCCTGGGCCTCGGCGACGTCGTCCGGATGGGTGCGTTCCATGGCCGCCCGACCGATCAGTTCTTCGGGCGCGAAACCGGTCACGGCGCGGCAGGCGGAGGAGACGAAGGTGATCCGCCCGTCGAAGCCGGAGGTGCAGATCATATCGGTGGCGTTTTCCGCCATCAGTCGGAAGCGCGCCTCGGCCTCGCGGCGGGCGGTGAGGTCTTCCACCTGGGCGACGAAGTGCAGGGGCTGTCCGGCGTAGTCGACGACCATCGAGACGGCCAGGTGGATCCAGACGGTGCGCCCATCCTTGTGGATGTAGCGCTTTTCCAGCCTGTAGCTGGGAATCTCCCCGGCCACCAACTGGGCGAGAAGAGCTTCATCCTCGTTCAGGTCGTCCGCATGGGTGATGGTCTGAAAGTCGAGCTCCAGCATCTCCGCCGGGGAATAGCCGACGATGCCGCAGAAGGCGTCGTTGAGCTTCATGAACCGGCCGGTGGGGCCGACCAGGGCCATGCCGATGGCGGCGTGGTGGAAGGCGTTCTCGAACAGTTCGGTCTGGGCCCGGCGCTCGGAGATGTCGTGCATCAGGACGGTGGCTTCCACGCCGTCCGGGCCTTCGTCGGCGGTGATCGCGAACTCGATCGGGAAGACCTCGCCGCCGCGCCGCTGCGCCATCAGCTCAATGCGCCGGCTGGGGCCGTTCAAGCGGCCTGTGGCCATGAAGGTCGCGAGGCGGGCCTGATAGGAAGGCGCGAATTCGGATGGTGTGATCAGCTGGTGGATCGGCTGGCCGACCGCCTCGGCGGCGGTCCAGCCGAACAGGGTCTGGGCGTGGCCGTTCCAGGCGGTGATGCGGCCCGCTCCGTCGAGGGTGAGGATCGCCTCGGCGGCATGTTCGATGATGCTGCGCAGGCGCGCTTCGTTGGCGGTCAGCGAGCGCTCCAGGCGCTCGCGCTGTTCGATCTCGGCCTCCAGCGCCATGAGGGTTTCGGCCTGGCGCGTGAGCAGCTGGTCGGCCTGATGGAAGCTGAGCTGCTTTCCGAGCGCCGCGCCAACCGCGCGGGCGGCGAATTCCAGGGCCTCGATATGGTCGGCGTCGAAGGCGTCCGGCTCAGAGGCCATCAGCTTGATCACCCCCACGGCCTGGGCGGTGCGGAAGAGCGGGGCGCAGACCATAGAGCGGGCCTTGATCCGCCGGCAGGCCTCCCGGTCGACACGGGGGTCGGTCTCCGTGTCGGCGCAGAGCAGCAGCGTCGCCTGTTCGACGCAAAGCCCCGACAGGCTGCCCTTGCGTTTCAGGCGCAGGCCCACATGGCCGGCCAGGGGAGCGTTGGCGGCGCTGTAGACCATCTCCTCGCCCTCGAGCAGCTCGACCACAACGCCCATGGCGCCGGTCAGCTCGGCCAGGCGGTCGACCGCGATCTGCATGAAGCGCTCGAGATCGAAATCGGCGGAGTCCAGCAGGGCCTGGGTCTGGGCGTAGCCTTCCAGCAGCCGCACCCTGCGGACGAGGCTCGCCACCGATGCCGCCTTCGTGGTCCGCCGGGCGCGCCGCGCCCCTTCGCCGTCCGTCATTGGGTGGTTCGTTCGCCAGGCTTCGGATTGACAACCCTTACGGCAACAAGGTGAACGGCCGGTTGAACTTGGCCCATATCGGGGCGCGCGAACAAAGTTAGAGCTTGCTTTCAGCCGTCCACCCGGCGAAAGGCGGAACCAAGAGCAGTTGGGGGATACGTCGGCATGGCTACCCGCGTCGGGCTTTATCCGGGCACGTTCGACCCGATCCACAACGGGCACATCGACATCATCAGCCGTGCCGTGAAGCTGGTCGACAAGCTGGTGGTGGGTGTGGCGATCAACGCCGAGAAGAACCCGCTCTTCAACCTCGACGAACGCGTCGCCATCCTGACCGAGGAACTGAACCACCTGCCGGGCCCGGTCGCCGACCGCGCCGAGGTCGTGGTGCTGCCGTTCAAGGGCCTCCTGATGAACTTCGCCCGCGAGGTCGGCGCCGCGGTGATCGTGCGCAGCCTGCGCGCCGTGGCGGACTTCGAATACGAGTTCCAGATGACGGCGATGAACCAGCAGCTCGACCGCGAGATCGAGACCGTGTTCCTGATGGCCGATCCGCGCCACCAGGCGATCGCCTCCAGCCTGGTCAAGGTGATCGCCCAGCTCGAGGGCGACGTGACCAAGTTCGTCAGCCCGCGCGTGAAGGAAGCCCTGCTGGCCAAGGTCGGCCGCTGAGGGGCTGGCGGTTGCGGGCTTAGGCCATTACGACAGGCGCCATGATCCGCACCGCACGCCTCGCCCTCGTCGCCCTGTTGCTGGCGAGCCCCGCCTTCGCCGCCTCCAAGCCCGCGCCCGCAGCCGCGGCCGCGCCGGCCATCCCGCCCGAGCCGGGCGCCCCTGCGGCCGCCGACTGGCGCACGCCCGATCCCGACAACCTGCTGGTGATCGACACCAACAAGGGCCGCATCATCGTCGAGCTGGTTCCCGAGGTGGCGCCGAACCATGTGGCCCGGGTCAAGGAGCTGGCGCGCGCCGGGCTCTACAACGACCGCAGCTTCTTCCGGGTCATCGACAACTTCATGGCCCAGACGGGCGATCCGAAGGACGACGGCACCGGCGGCTCCGACAAGCCCAACCTGACGGCCGAGTTCACCTTCCGCCGCGGCGCGCAGTCACCCTTCGTCCAGGTCGCTGACCAGACCGTGGCCGAGGTCGGCTTCATCGGGCCGATGCCGGTCATGACCCAGAGCTCGATGCTCATGGCCATGACCAAGGACAGCAAGATCTCCGGCTGGGCGCTGTATTGCCCCGGCGTCGCCGGCGCCGCCCGCGACGAGAGCCCCGACAGCGCCAATTCCCAGTTCTTCCTGATGCGCCAGGCCTATCCGTCGCTGGAGAAGCGCTACACCGCCTTCGGCCGGGTGATCGACGGCCTGGACGCGGTGCGCGCCATCAAGACCGGCGAGCCGGTGGCCGCGCCGCAGGACAAGATGTTGAAGGTTCAGCTCCTGGCGGATATGCCGGCCGCCACGCGGCCGAAGGTCAGGGTGATCGACGACAAGAGCCCCTGGTTCAAGGCCGAGGTTGAGCATGTGCGAGCGCAGATGGGGGCCGACTTCACGGCCTGCGCGATCAAGATCCCCGCGGAGGTGAAGTGATGGACCCGGAAAACACGATCCTGATGGAGCTGGAGAGCGGCCCGGTGACCATCAAGCTGCGGCCCGACCTGGCCCCGCAGCATGTGGCGCGGATCAAGGAACTGGCCCGCGAGGGCTTCTATGACGGCGTGGTCTTCCACCGCGTGATCCCGGGCTTCATGGCCCAGGGCGGCGACCCGACGGGCACCGGCACCTCCGGCTCGGACAAGCCGAACCTGCCGGCCGAATTCTCGCGCGAGCCGCATATCCGCGGCGTCTGCTCGATGGCGCGGACCGCCAACCCGAACTCGGCCAACAGCCAGTTCTTCATCTGCTTCGACGACGCCACCTTCCTCGACGGCCAGTACACCGTCTGGGGCGAGGTGACCGAGGGCATGGAGAACATCGACGCGCTGCCGAAGGGCGAGCCGCCGCGCAATCCCGGCAAGATCGTCTCCATGAAGGTCGCGGCGGACGCGTGATCGCGTCCCTCGAGGCGGCGTACGCGGAGCCTCACCGGCGCTACCATACCCGCCGGCACATCGAGCAGTGCCTGGCGCTGCTCGATCAGGTTCCCGAGCTGATGGACAGCGAGCGCCGGGTGCTGACCTGGGCGATCTGGTGGCACGACGCGATCTACGATCCCGCCGCCTCGGACAACGAGGCGAAGAGCGCCGAGCTCGCCAAGCGCGAGCTGCGCGACCTCGACGCCTCCATCCATGAGCGGGAGGTGGCGCGGCTGATCCGCCTGACCGCCGGCCATCAGGTCGAGGCGGAGGACCGCCTGGGCGAGATCCTGGTCTCCATCGATCTCGCCATCCTCGGCGCCCGGCCCGCCGCCTACGACACCTACGCCGCCGAGGTGCGGGCCGAATACGCCCATGTCCCCGATGAGGCCTGGCGGCGCGGTCGCCCGGCCGTGCTGCAACACTTCCTCGACGCGCCGGTTATCTATCCGGACCCGGTCTTGCGGGACCGGTTCGAGGCGCAGGCCAGGGCGAACCTCGCCCGGGAGATCGCCTCGCTGAAGTGAGGTGGCGATGGCGCCGAGACGGGAAGTCTTCGCCGGTTCCGATGGCGCGCACGGCCGGATCGACCCGGCCGGCGCGCGGCCCAAGGCCGCGTCGTCCGCTGCACGACGCCGGTTGACCCGCGCCCAGACCCGGCTGGACGAGCTGGAGGCCGCCCATTCGGCGATGCTCGAACGCATCGCCCGCGCCCGCCGCCGGCTGGACATCCAGGAGGTCAAGGCCCTGGCGGCCTATCGGCAGGCGCGCGAGGTGGCCGAGGCGGCGCTGGACGAAGCCCGGCGCGAACTCGACAGCTAGTTCTTGAGCGCCAGTCGGACGATCACCGGCAGGTGGTCGGAGCCCAGCTTCGGACCCGTGCCGACGCTGATCGTGTGCCAATCGGAGCCGGCATAGACCTGGTCGATGGCCAGGAACGGAACCGGCGACTTCAGCCGCCCGCCGGCGAACTTCTGCACCGGCCACGAGAACATGCCCTGCGAGCGCCGCTCCAGGCCCCACTCCTTGTCCTGCCGGCGCAGGGTGAAGGACCAGGGCGTCAGGTTGAAGTCGCCGACCACGATCAGCCGCTTGCGGTCGTGCTGGGCGATCAGGCCGGCCATGGCCTTGCGCTGGACCTTCTGCCAGTAGGTCGTGGGCCAGGTGTAGTGCAGGCCGATGATGTCGAACGGCTGGCCGTCCGGCGCCGCCAGCCGCACCCGCGCCAGGCCCGGCCAGGCCTCCCACGGGCCCTTGAGCTCGATGGGCCGATGCTCCAGCGGCGCGCGGGTGAAGATCGCCGTGTGCAGCATGCCGCGCATGTAGTTGTAGGGTCGGCGCTTCAGCAGCGCGTCCTTCAGCGGCGGGTCGATCTCCTCGACCACGATCACATCAGGGTCCTGGGCGACCAGCCAGTCGGCGGTCCGGTCGATCTCGGGGTTCCGCACCCAGGCGTTCAACTGGATGATCTTGATCTGGCGCGGCGCGTCAGCCGGCGCCTTGGGGCTCATCGGCCGCAGATATTCCGGCGCGATCAGCGCGCCGGCCGCGATCACGCCCACGGCGCCCGCGCCGGCGATCAGCAGCCGCGCCGCGCCTGGCGCGTGCAACAGGCCGTAGGCCAGGGCGATCGCGGCGCCGGCCAGCCAGAAGGGCGCGAAATGGGTCAGCACGTCCAGCTTGCCGCTGAACCGGCCACCATTGCCGAGCACCGCCGCGGCCATGCAGACCGCCGCGATGGCGAAGAACAGGCCGTCGAACAGGCCGCCCAGAGCTTTCAGCATCATCCCCATGGTCGCCATCTATCGCGCGGCAAGACTTGACGCATGGTGACGAGCATGCGCTTCACCGCCGGCCATGCAGCTTGCCGACTTCGATTTCGACCTGCCGGAGGACCGCATCGCCCTGCGTCCGGCGAGCCCGCGCGACTCCGCGCGCCTGTTGCTCGTGCCGACGACGGGGCCGTTCGAGGATCTGCGCGTCACCGACCTGGTCGCCCAGCTCCGCGCCGGCGACGTCCTGGTGATGAACGACACCCGCGTGATCCCGGCGCGGCTGAAGGGCGTGCGCCATCGCGGCGAGTCCGCCGTGGCGGTCGAGGCGACCCTGCACCGGCGCCTGTCGCCCAGCCGCTGGACCGCCTTCATGCGGCCCGGCAAGCGGCTCGCGCCCGGCGACCGCGTCGCGTTCGGCGAGACGAACGACCGCGCCTGCCTGCTCGCCGCGCTCGACGCCACCGTGGTGGACAAGGGGGAGGGCGGCGAGGTCACGCTCGCCTTCGACCTGATGGGCCCCGACCTCGACCTCGCCATCGCCGAGCGGGGCGAGATGCCTCTGCCGCCCTATATCGCCGCCAAGCGGGGCGAGGACGAGCGCGACCGGACCGACTATCAGACCGTCTATGCCGAGGCTGACGGCTCGGTCGCCGCGCCGACGGCGGGCCTGCATTTCACGCCCGGGCTGATGGACGGGATCCGCGCCCTCGGCGTCGATATCCGCTTCGTGACCCTGCATGTCGGCGCCGGCACCTTCCTGCCGGTGAAGACCGACAATTTGAGCGAGCACCGCATGCACGCGGAGTACGGCGAAGTTTCGGCGGCCACGGCCGAAGCCCTCAACGCCGCCCGGGCCAAGGGCGGCCGCGTCATCTGCGTGGGCACCACCTCGATGCGCCTCGTCGAAAGCGCCGCCGCCGAGGATGGCCGCGTCCAGCCCTTCGCGGCCGAGACCTCGATCTTCATCACCCCCGGCTACCGGTTCCGCGCGGCCGACGGCCTGATGACCAATTTCCACCTGCCGAAATCGACCCTGTTCATGCTGGTCTCCGCCTTCGCGGGCCTGGAGCGGATGCGAGCGGCCTACGCCCACGCCATCGCCACCGGCTACCGCTTCTACTCCTATGGCGACACCAGCCTGCTCTGGAGGGCCGAGGCGTGACGGCCTTTCCGTTCGAGATCGCCGCCACCGAGGGCGCGGCCCGCACAGGCGTGCTGAAGACCAGCCGCGGCGACATCCGCACCCCGGCCTTCATGCCGGTGGGCACGGCGGCGACCGTCAAGGCGCTCACCGTCGACCAGGTCGCCGCCACCGGCGCCGACATCATCCTGGGCAACACCTATCACCTGATGCTCCGGCCCACCGCCGAGCGGGTGGCGCGGCTGGGCGGGCTGCACCGCTTCATGCGCTGGGACAAGCCGGTCCTCACCGACTCCGGCGGCTTCCAGGTGATGAGCCTATCCAAGATCGCCAAGGTCACGGAAGAGGCGGTCACCTTCCAGAGCCACATCGACGGCTCGCGGCACGTGCTGACGCCTGAGCGCTCGATCGAGATCCCGGCCGGCCTCCTGGGCTCCGCCATCGTCATGCAACTCGCCGAATGCCCCGCCTGCCCGGCGGCGGACCCCAAGGCCGCCCCCGCCATCCGCCTGTCCGCGCGCTGGGGCGCGCGGTCCAAGGCGGCGTTCGGCGAGCGCCCGACCCAGGCCCTGTTCGGCATCCAGCAGGGCTCCACCTTCGAGGCGCTGCGCCGCGAGTCGTCCGAACGGCTGGTGGAGACCGGCTTCGACGGCTACGCCCTCGGCGGCCTGGCGGTCGGGGAGGGCCACGAGGCCATGTGCGAGGTGCTGGACTATGC
>CAMFHW010000176.1 GCA_945952175.1 uncultured Phenylobacterium sp.
CCTTGGCCTTGGTGTTGAGGAAATCAGCGCTGGCCTTCCAATCGTCGATGGTCAGCCCCTCTCCCACGCGTCTCAGATAGCCGCCGATCCCGTCGGCCGCCGACGGTCCGCCGAACCGGTCGGGGATATTGAGCACCGGCAGCACGGCGGTCTTCACGCCCAGGATCTTCAGGCTGTCGGCCAGCTTGCCGAGGTCGCCGTCGAAGGCGCCGTCACCGCCCTTGGGCTGGATGTGAGCGCTGGGCGCCTTGAGCCCCGCCTTGTCCAGCGCGGCCCGCATCTGGGCCGGCGTGCGGCCATAGAGGCCAGCCAACTCGACGGTCTTGTAGCCGATGTCGGCCACCGCCGTCAGGGTTCCGTCGAGGTCCTTCGCCGCATCCGGACCGAGGGTGTAGAGCTGGATGCCGATGGGCAGGCCCGTGCGCTTGAAGAACGGCTGGGCGGCCAGGGCCTGGGGCGCCGCCAGGGTCGCGGCGGCGGCGGTGAGGAAGGCTCTACGGTCGAGCCGGGGCGAGAAGTGGCGCATCGAAAAACTCCGGTCTGGGTAGGCGGCGATCAGGTGGCGGGTGCGGTCTGCGGCCCGCGCGTCGGCGGGCGGAACAGCAGGGCCAACAGCAGCATGGCGACCAGGGCCAGGCCCGCCGGGACCAGGAACAGCTTCTGATAGTCGACCACCTTGGCGCCGGCCGCATCCAGGTGGGTCAGGCGGCCGATCAGGGTCGGGAAGAGGAAGCTCGCGATCACATTGCCGACGCCCAGGATCAGGAAGTTGAACAGGCCCTGGGCGCTGGAGCGCACGTCCTTCGGGAAGGCGTCGTCGACGAAGATATACACCGTGGCGAAGAAGAAGGCGTAGCAGACGCCGTGCAACAGCTGGGCGGTGATGATCGTCGGCACGCTGTCGGCGCAGAACGCGAACACCGTGAACCGCAGCGCGTGGCCGAGGATCCCAACGATCATGGTGATCTTCCAGCCCAGCCGCGCCAGCACCGTGCCCAGCACCAGCATCGTGACGATCTCGGCGAGCTGGCCCAGCGACAGCACGATCATCGACAGGTTGCCCGCGATCCCCACCCGGTTGGTCAGGAAGGCGTCGGCCATCACGAAATAGCCGTTGTGGATGATGCTATCGATGAAGGTGACCAGGAACAGGACGGCGACGAAGGGGACCTTCAGCAGGCCGATCGCCTCGCGCCAGGCCAGCGGGTCGGCCCCGGCGGCGTCGCGCTTGGGCGGGGTGTGCGGCAGGGTCAGGCTGTAGGCGGCGAGCGCGAAGGAGACGATCGCCGCGACGATCAGGATCCAACGGACCTCCTGGGCCGTGGAGTGCGCGCCCAGTAGGAAGACGAACGGCCAGCTCACCAGCACCCAGCCCACCGTGCCGCCCATGCGGATGGCGCCGAAGTCGCGCGCCGGGTCCTTGAGGTGGGCGAAGGCGATGGAGTTGGAGACCGACAGGGTCGGCACATAGAGCAGGCTGTAGATCAGGTAGCAGGCGAAAAAGGCCAGGCCGCCGAGTGCGTGGCTGGCCGCCATGAACTTCTCCGCCGCGAAATTGCGGTCGGCGAACTGGTTGGAGAAGAAGATGCCGAGCAGGGCGGCGATGCCCCAGGAGCTTCCGACCAACGACTGCTGCCAGGGCTGGAAACCCAGCAGGCCCATATAGGGGAACAATTTCGGCGCCCAGGCTCCCCATACGGCCAGCTGGAGCGCCATCATCACGAACAACCGCACGCGCGCTGTCATCCCTGGTCCCCCTCGGATGCGGGGCTCGTTTCGCCGGCTCCGCGATCGAATGTAATCGGTTACATCGATAGCAAGCATCCCCACGTCGCGCAATCGGCGAAGGCGCGTCGGCGGCGCGCCGGGCCGCATCAATTTTTGCACAATCCAGCCGCAAGCCTGGCTCAAGCTAAGCCGCCTCTGCCCGCCTAGCCTCACCCTCGACAGACCCGCTTAGAGGTCGAGGGAGGTTGCGATGAAGGCGTTCATGCTGGGCACCGCCGGGGTGGCCGCGCTGCTGGGCCTGTGTGGCGAGGCCCGCGCCGAGGCCGCGGACGTTCATGAGGTTCAGGAGGTGGTGGTCACCGCCCAACGGCGCGAACAGTCGCTGCTGTCGGTGCCCGTCGCGGTCTCGGCGATCGGCGGCGACCGGCTGGCCCAGAAGGGCGTGGTCCGCTCCAGCGACCTCGCCAGCGTGGCGCCGAACCTCTCGGTCAACAGCGCCTATGGCGACACCCAGCCCAACTTCTCCCTGCGCGGGGTCAGCGTCGCCAACGAGTACAACGCCAACCAGGCCTCTCCCGTCGGCGTCTATGTCGACGACGCCTACCTGGCCTCGCGCACCAGCCACGGCCAGCAGCTCTACGACCTGGAGCGCGTCGAGGTGCTGCGAGGGCCGCAGGGCACGCTCTATGGCCGCAACACCACCGGCGGGGCGATCAACTTCATCACCCGGAAACCCGGCCTCGACGGCGACAACGGCTATGTCTCGCTGGGCTATGGCGACCACAACCTCTTCGAAGCCGAGGCCGCCTACGAGGCGACCCTATCGCCGGGCGTCGCCGGCGCGCGCCTGGCCCTGACCTACAAGAAGGGCGATGGCCGCATCGACAACATCTTCCCGGGCGGCAAGGACCCCAACAGCACCGACAGCCTGGGCGCGCGCCTCACCTTCCGCGCCAAGCCATCCGACGATCTCGACGTCACGCTGAAGCTCTATGGCGCCCGCGACCGGCCGACCCAGGCGGCGGTCCACGCCATCGGGGTCGGCGCCAATGGTGCAAATCCGATCACCGGCTATACCCGCCAGGGTCTCGACTTCGACAAGGTCGACCAGGACAAGGTCGGGCGAAACGCCGTGGACGGCTACGGCGCCCTGCTGCGGATCGACTATCATCTCGCCGAGCGGCTGACGCTCTCGTCGCTGACCTCCTACGACGCGGGCAAGCAGCAGCTCGGCCAGGACGCCGACGGCTCGCCGCTGCAGGTGCTGCAGATCGACTGGGGCTCGAAGTTCACCCAGGTGAACCAGGAGCTGCGGCTGGCCTATGCCGGCGAGAAGCTGAACCTGCAGACCGGGGTCTATTACGGCCGCGACCGCGTCCGCACGCACAACAACTTCCAGTTCTTCTTCCTGCTGAAGGGCATCGCGCCGTTCGACCCGACACTCACGTCCAGCGGCTTCTTCATCGGCCAGGAGTACGAGCAGACGCGCACCTCGGCGGCGGTCTTCGCCCAGGGCGACTACCGTTTCGACGACCATTGGAGCGCCACGCTCGGCCTGCGCTACACGCAGGACAAGGCGGAGTACGCCAAGGGCCGGGCCTATATCGGCGACTACGACTTCCGGCCGCTGATCAGCACCATCCCGACGCCCGGGCCCTATGATCCGACCGCCGTCCTGCCGACCCGCAGCAATGACGACTCCGCCGTCACCGGCCGGGCGGCCCTGACCTACACCTTCGACAACGGCCGCATCGTCTATGCCAGCTACAGCCGCGGCTATCGGGCCGGAGCCTTCAACGGCAGCGGCTACCTGTCCCCGGCCCAGATCGTCTACGTCCAGCCGGAAACGGTGAACGCCTACGAGATCGGGGCGAAGGGGCGGTTCTTCGACAACACCACCTCGATCGCCGCGGCCGCCTTCTATTACGACTACGCCAACCAGCAGGTGCAGGAGGTGGTCGGGCCGGTCGCTTTCCTGCGCAACGGCGGCAAGTCGACGATCAAGGGCCTGGAGGTCGAATTCGACAGCCGCATCACGTCCGACTTCCGGCTGAACGGCGCGCTCGGCCTGCTCGACACCGAGTATCGCGACCTGGTGCTCTCGGGCATCTCCCTGAAGGGCAACGAGTTGCCCTTCGCGCCGAAGATCACCGCCGTCCTCGGCTTCGACTGGACGGTGGCGCATCCGGCCGGCGGCGACCTCGCCCTCGACGCCAACCTGTCCTATTCGAGCCGCCAGTGGTTCTCGCCCTTCAACGCCAAGAACGGCAATGAGCGCCTGCAGCAGGACGGCTTTAGCCGCCTGAACGCAGGGGTCACCTGGACCCACGACCAGCTCAGCCTGCGCCTCGCCGGGACGAACCTCGCCAACGAGAAATACTACGTCTACGGCCTCGATCTGCGGTCGAGCTTTGGCTACGACTTCCTGGTGCCGGGCGCGCCACGGTCGATCACCGCCAGCCTCCGCTACAAGTTCTGAGGCGCGTCATGTCCAGCCTCGACATCGACCTCAAGGACCCCGGCCTTTACGAACGCGGCATGCCGCACGAGGCTTTCGCCCGGCTACGGCGCGAGCGCCCGGTCCACTGGAACCCCGAGACCGACGGGGCGGGCTTCTGGGCGCTGACCCGCTACGAGGACATCGTCGAGGTCTCCAAGCGGCCCGACCTGTTCTCCTCGGCCCACGAGAACGGCGGCCACAGGATCTTCAACGAAAACGAGGTCTCGGTCGCCCAGTCGGGCGAGAGCCTGGTCGGCGTGCCGTTCATCTCGCTCGATCCGCCGCGCCACCAGCAGTACCGCACCACGATCGTGCCGGGCCTGACCTCCGCCCGCCTGGCCGAGATGGAGGCCCGCATCCGGGCTCGGACCTCGGACCTGCTGGACGCCGTGCCGCTGGGCGAGCCGGTCGACCTCGTCCAGGCCCTGGCCGCCCCCCTGCCCCTCCTGACCCTGGCCGAACTGCTCGGCCTCGACGCGGAGATGTGGCGGCCGCTCTATCACTGGACCAACGCCTTCGTCGGCGAGGACGACCCGGAGTTCCGCAAGGACCCGGCCGAGATGGCCAAGGTGATGGGCGAGTTCGTCGGCTGGTGTCAGGCGCTCTACGAGAGCCGTCGCGCGAAGCCGACGGCTGACATCGCCTCCATGCTCGCCAACGCCGTGGTCGAGGGCGAGCCGATGAGCTTCGGCGACTTCCTGGGCAACATGATCCTGGTCCTGGTCGGCGGCAACGAGACCACGCGCAACTCGATCAGCCACACGGTGGTGTCCCTGGCCGCCCATCCGGATCAGTGGGACCGCCTGCGCGCCACGCCGGACGCGATGAAGACCGCCGTGCGCGAGATGGTTCGCCACGCCACGCCGGTCATGCACATGCGGCGCACGGCGACGGCCGACACCGAGATCGCCGGCCAAGCCATCGGCAAGGGCGACAAGGTCGTGCTCTGGTACGCCTCGGGCAATCGCGATGAGACCGCCTTCGACGCGCCGGACCGGTTCGACCTGTTCCGCGGCGACATCCGCCACATCGGCTTCGGGACCGGCCAGCATGTCTGCGTCGGCTCGCGCCTGGCGGAGATGCAGCTTCGGATCGCCTTCCAGGTGCTGGCCGAACGGGTCCGCGCCTTCGAGTTGCTGGCGACACCGCGCCGTTTCCGGTCCAATTTCATCAATGGACTGAAAGACGTGCAGGTCCGGCTCGACCCGGCCTGAGGAGGACCCGATGAATCCCTGGACCAGCGAGGCGATCATCTCCGACGTGCTCGGCCGCGCGCCCGACGCCCAGATCGGCTCGGCCAGCGAAGGCTTCACCCTCAGCCGCTGGCGCCAGTTTGTCGGTTCCTACAGCCTGCCGGCCCTGCCCGAGCCGATGTTCGTGGTCCACATCGCCGGCAAGCCCAATGTCCGCCATTGGGACCGCGATGGCTGGAGCGAAGGCTGGTCGGTGCCCGGCTGCGCGACCATCGTCCCCTCCGGCCAGGCCACCGGCTGGCTGGTCGACGGCGAGCTCGACGTGGTCACCCTCAGTGTCTCGACCCAGGAGCTGCAGGACGCCCAGCCGCTGGAGCAGCTCACCCGCCTGAAGTTCGCCTTCTCCGACCCGCTCGGCGTGGCGCTCACCAAGCAGGTGCTGGCCGAGATCTATGCGCCGCGCTCGGCGGAACGGGACGCCTATGTCGCGGCCCTCGCCACCGCCTTGAAGGCCCACGTCCTGCGGGCCGGCGCGACCGCCGAGGCCGCCGACATCCCGACCTCGGCTTTCTCCGCCCATCGGGTGCACAAGATTCTCAAGACCATCCTGTCGCGCCCCGAGGACGACCATTCCCTGGTCCGACTTGCCGATGAGGCGGGGGTCTCGGTTCCCCACTTCTGCCGGGTGTTCAAGAAGGCGGTCGGCGTCTCGCCGCACCAGTACGTGATGAAGGCCCGCCTCGACCGCGCCCAGCAGATGCTGGAGCAGTCCGACCTCACCGTCGGCCTGATCGCCGAGCAGCTCGGTTTCGCGAGCCAGAGCGACTTCTCCCGCGCCTTCCATCGGCTGACCGGCCAGACCCCCAGCGAGTACCGCGCCCGCACCCTGCGCGCGCTGCAGTAAGCCTTGGGGCCGCCCCGGCCCCCTCAGACAATCAGGACAAGACGATGATCGTGACCGCCGCCGTCGCGCGCCAAGCGCACGCGCCCTTTTCCTTCGCCCAGATCGAGCTGGACGCCCCGCGCGAGGACGAGATCCTCGTCCGCATCGCCGGCGTCGGGATCTGCCACACCGACCTGATCGCCCGCGACGGCTTCATCCCGATCCGCCTGCCCGCCGTGCTGGGCCACGAGGGCGCGGGCGTGGTCGAGCGGGTCGGCGCGGCGGTGACCAAGGTGACGCCCGGCGACCAGGTGGTGCTGACCTTCCGCTCCTGCGGCGCCTGCCCTCGCTGCGCCGAGGGCCAGCCGGCCTATTGCCAGTCCTTCCCGCCGCTCAACTATTCCGGCGGCCGCGCCGACGGCGCGCCGGCGATGCGCGAGGGCGGCGAGCCGGTCTCCAGCAACTTCTTCGGCCAGTCCAGCTTCGCGAGCTATGCGCTGGCTTATGAGCGGAACGTTGTGAAGGTCGCAGACGGCGCGCCGCTGGAGATTCTCGGCCCGCTAGGCTGCGGCGTGCAGACGGGAGCCGGCGGGGTGATGCGTTCCCTGGCGGCGCGGGCGGGCTCGTCGATCGCCATCTTCGGCGGCGGCGCGGTGGGCCTGAGCGCGGTCCTCGGCGCGGTGGTCCAGCGGTGCGGCCGGATCATCGTCGTCGAACCGCACGCCGAGCGCCGCAAGCTCGCCCTCGAACTCGGCGCGACCCACGCCATCGATCCCGCCACCGGCGATGTCGCCCGCCAGATCCGCGAGATCGCGCCCGCCGGCCTCGACTACGCCTTCGAGAGCACCGGCCTGGAGGCGGTGATCGACACCGCGCTGGCCAGCCTCGGCTCGCACGGGGTGCTGGGACTGGTCGGGGTGCCGCCGCGCCCCGAGAGCGAGGGGCGCTACAACATCGCCGGCCTGATCACCTATGGCCACACGATCAAGGGAATCATCGAGGGCGACAGCGACCCCGACAGCTTCATCCCCGAACTGATCGCCCTCCACGCCGCCGGCCGCTTCCCCTTCGACCGCCTGGTGAAGACCTACCCCTTCGCCGCCTTCAACGAGGCTTTGGAAGCGCAGCACCGTGGCGAATGCGTGAAGGTCGTGCTGCTGATGGGCTGAACAGGCCGGACGGCGGAAGCCCGGCATGACGGCATTTGGCCCGTTCCGACCGCGCGGATCGGGTTTCCGTCACCCCAGGCCCTTCCGGCCAACGGCGCGCAATCCCTTAGGGTGAGACTCGTCAGTCCACGCCCCGATTGCTCCAACATTGATTTTTCCCAATCCAAAACCGTTATAAAACAGACATTTATCTGTCGCCAAACCTTGGTTTGTGACTTGACAGTGACTGCGCTCTTTCACGCCCCCAACGACGGTGACACCGCAGCGAGCGGTGAAATGGGGGTGCGGTATGCGGACGATCTCGAAGCGCGCATGGATGGTGAGTTCGGCCCTGGCGGCCGGCCTCGCGCTCGGCCTTGGCGGCGCGGCCCGCGCGGCGGAGGCCGATGCGAGCCCCGTCAAGATCGACCCCGAGAACGCCGACTACGGCGTGCGGGTCGACGAACTGGTCGTGACCGGCTCGACGGGCGCGGCGGCCGCGGCCCCGACCAAGGCCTCGCTGGAAGCGAACCAGCCCCAATC
>CAMFHW010000177.1 GCA_945952175.1 uncultured Phenylobacterium sp.
ATTGGCGGCGTGCCGGCCGCGAATTTCCACGCCGAGGTCCTATCGCGTTGGAGGGCGGAAACAATGATGGCGACGAGGTCGACCTGATGGTCGAGATCCGCCAGACCGTGGCCGGAGACATGCGGCGACAGGTGTGAGGCGGGTGCGACGGTGTCGAGGCGAAGCGGATTGCTCGCCTCGACCGTGGAGCAAGCCCCCAGCGCCAGCGCGAGCAACAAAGCGAGGCGAAATCTCACCCTCATGGCCCATCCCCCCAGATGCGTGCAAAATGCTGCCGCTCATCCAAAAGGAGAGTCAATCGGTGATTTAGGTGGAGAGGAAGGTCGCCCTGGATCGCGGCGGTCCCGTCAATCCGCGCTGGGATGGGTCTCCACCGGCAAGCCGGCCCGGAAAAGAGTCACCGTGGTCGGCGGGGTGAGGACCTCCAGTGTCGCGGCGGGTAGGAGCCGGCTCTCCGCATAGCCGCCGGGCGTCCAGAGGCGGAGGTGGGGGCCGTGCTTGAGCCAGGCTTGGCCCACAGCGTCGGCGACCATGGCGCCGTCGGGGAGGTCGGCCGGGCGGGCCCGGACGCGGGGGCCGGTGCGCTCGCGGTGGAGGATGGCGTCCAGGTCGGCAGCCGTGCGCGCGGTGGGGTGAACGCCGGCGAAGGCGGCCTTGAAGCGGTTGTAGTCGGCGCGGCGGCATTCGGCGCAGGGGCGATGGCCGGCGGCGTAGGCGGTGGCCTCGTCGAGGAAGAACAGCTCGGTATAGCTGTCGGGCCGCATCATCCGGGGGCGGTAATAGTCGCCGAACGACAGGGCGCAGGTGAGCCAGCACTTGCCGGCCCAGCGGCGGACGATGTTGCGCCCGGCGTCGTGCAATCGGCCGCGATTGCCCATCCAGGCGCCGCGATGCGGCGTGGCGATGAGGCTTCCGAACGGATCGACGCGGTTCTGCAACGGCATGGAAAAAACCTAGGTCGGCATGCGAAGGGCGTCTCGCGGGATGCGGACCTCGAGTCCAATTGTTCTCTGTTTGTTCTTGACCTTTTCCGCGATTTCCTCTAGGATTGCGGCAGGCTGAGGCTTGGCGGCTCCCGCGGATGGGAGCGCCGGCGGGCAGCTTTTCCCAAGACACGATCAAGGTCCCGATGACCCATTCTTCCGACGACGAGGCGCGTCCGCGCGCGCCGCGGCCGTGGATCCGATTCTCCGAGGCGCTCGCCACCGTGATCTGCGAACGGATCTCGCAAGGCGAGAGCCTGATGGAGATCTGCCGCGATGAAGACATGCCGGCGCGCTGCACCGTCCAGGCCTGGCGGCGACAAAGGCCCGCCTTCCGCGACCGCCTGGCCGAGGCGTTCCGGCGCGGCCGGCACAATCCGAATGGCGGCCGGCGCAACGTCTGGCATCCGCAGGTCGCGGCTTTGATCCTGCAACGGGTGGCGGCCGGCATGACCTTGACGCAGGCCTGCGACCTGCCGAGCCTGCCCAGCCCGACGACCGTCTATGGATGGCTGGCGCAGGACGCGGACTTCTTCGCCGCCTACCGCCGCGCGCGTCTGTGCCAGGCGCACCGACGCTTCGATCAGGTCTGGGAAATCGCCGAGGCGGCGACGCCGGCGACCGTCACGGTGGCGCGACTGCAGATCGGCGCGGCCCAGTGGCAGGCGGCGCGGCTGGCGCCGACGAAGTACGGCGCGCAGGCCGAGGGCGTCGGCGCGGTGGACGCCGAACCGCCGCCCTTTGTCCGGATCATGAACTTCGGGGCGAGGCCCGGGGAGCCGCTCTATGAGGACGTGCCGTTCCTGCCCGCCGGCTCGGGCTGAGCGACCTGCCGCGCCCTGGGCGGCCGCGCCTCGGCGCGCTCCAGGGTGACCTGATGCGGATAGGGGAAGCTGAGGCCGCGGGCCTCGAAGGTCTCCTTGACCTGCTTGGTCAGGTCGAAGCCGGTGTCCGCCCAGTCTTCGGGCGAGCTCCAGCAGCGCAGGCTGACCTGGACAGTGCTGTCGGCGGTGGCGGTGACCTTGGCCCAGGGCGGCGGGTCGGCGAGCACCCGGGGCTCGGCGCGGGCCAGTTCGATCAGGATGGCGAGCGCCAGATCGAGATCGTCCTCGTAGTCGACCCCGAAGGTCAGGTCGATGCGGCGGCGGCCGGACTGGCTGAAATTGACGATCATGTCGCCGAACACCTTGCCGTTCGGCAGGTAGAGGGTGAGGCCGTCATAGCCCGCGAGGCGGGTGTTGAAGAGGTCGGCGCCGGCGATCCGGCCCTGCTTGCCGCTGAGCTCGACCCGATCGCCGGTGCGGTAGGGCCGCAGCAGCAGGATCATCACGCCGGCGGCGACATTGGTGAGGGTGCCCTGCAGGGCCAGGCCGATGGCCAGGGACGCGGCGCCGAGAACCGCGATGACCGAGGTCGCCTGGACGCCGAGCTGCTGAAGCACCGCGATCAGACCGACGGCGATGACCAGGTACTTGACCAGGGCCGAGACGAAGAGGGCCAGGGTGTGGTCGGGCGCCTGTCCCTGGTGGGGCAGGCGGCGCAGGGCGCCGTCGGCGAGGGCGGCGAGCCGGCGCGCCAGCCATAAGGTGATCGCCAGGATCAGGCCGGCGACCAGCAGACGCACGCAGAAGGCCATGATGCTGCTGGCCAGGGCGCGCAGCATGGCCGGGTCGCCCGACATGGCCATGGTCACCATGTTGAAGAAGGGGGTGATGGGGTCGTCGGTCTTGGCGGCCAAGCGAGGTCTCTTCGGTGACGCCCCCGGCAGTGAACTCCCGGGATCGCGATGGGCTCCCCTCCGCGCCTGAGATGGTAGGAAGGGCCATGCCCGCAGACGCCGCCGATGACGACCCCCGTCCCCTGACCCCGCCGGCCGCCTGGCGCGCGCGGCTGGCCGAATATGGCGCGGCGGCGGAGACGATCGGGCGGTCGGCGGCGAACGTGTGGCGGCTGGAGGCGGCGGGGCGGCCAGGTCTGTTCGTGAAGGCCGAGCCCATCGGGCCATTCGCCGAGCTGCCGGGCGAGGCCGAGCGGTTGCGGTGGCTGGGCCTGCGCGGCGTGGCGTGCCCACGGGTGATCGACGAGGTCGAGGAAGCCGGCGGCCACTGGGTGCTGATGAGCGCCGTACCGGGGCGCGACCTCGCCTCCTCTCCGGACCTGTCGCCCGAGGCGGTGGTCGAAATCGCGGCTTCGGCCCTGCGGGATCTGCATGCCCGGCCGATCGACGGCTGTCCGTTCGATCACCGGGTCGTCGCGCGCATCGCCGTGGCCCAGGCGCGGGCGCGGGCAGGCGAGGTCGACGAGAGCGACTTCGACGAGGAATGGCTGGGGCGCACGGCGCTCGACCTCTTCGCGGAGCTTTCGGCGCGGCGGCCGCAGGGCCCGGAGGACCTGGTGCTAACCCATGGCGACGCCTGCCTGCCGAACCTGATCGCCCAGGCGGGGCGGTTCGCGGGGTTCGTGGATTGTGGCCGGGCCGGGGTGGCGGACCGTTGCCAGGACCTGGCCCTGGCGGCCCGCAGCGTCGAATTCAACCTGGGCGCCGGCTGGGGTGAGGCCTTCCTTGCGGCCTATGGCCGGCCGGTCGATCGCGAGCGCCTGGCCTTCTACCGGCTGCTGGACGAGTTCTTCTGAGGTGCTGGGCGGAGTTTCGGGGACAGGTTGAATATCTCGCACCCCGCCTCGCAACAGCCGCGGAGCCTGGAGAGATATTCAACCTGTCCCCGAAACTCTCAGGCCGCCGCGGCCGCCGCCTCCGCCAGCTCGCGGCGGAGCTGGGCCCAGTCGAGCAGGGCCAGGAAGACCGGGCCCAGGGCGCGGCCGAGCTCGGAGAGCTCGTACTCCACCTTGGGCGGGACCTGGGGATGGACGGTGCGGCGCACGACGCCGTCGTCCTCCAGGCCGCGGAGCTGCTGGATCAGCATCTTCTGCGAGACCTCGGGGATGGCGCGGCGCAGCTGCGAGAACCGCATCACCGGCTCGCCATAGAGGTGGCCCACGATGCGCATCTTCCAGCGGCCTTCGAGCACGGCGAGCGCGTCCTGGACGTCGGCGACGCAGGTGATCTTCGGGACCTTGGGCTCGGCCAGGCGGGGATCGGGCATGGGGTTACTTTTGGGTGAGTAGCTTACTTTTCCGTCCATTCTTGCCAGAAGGAGAGCGGCCCCGCTAGATCGTCCGCAGGGAGGACCCTGCCATGCGCGCCTATCGCTTCGACGATCCCAACAGCCTGGACGCCCTGCGGGCGCGCGAGGAGGCGGTGGGCGTGCCGCAGCGGGGCGAGGTGCTGGTCCGGGTGCGGGCCGTGTCGCTGAACTATCGCGACATCGCCGTGGTGACCGGCCGCTATGTGTGGGACTCGGTCCCCGGCCTAGTGCCATGCAGCGACGCGGCCGGCGAGATCGTGGCGGCCGGCGAGGGCGTGCGCGCCTTCAAGCCGGGCGACCGGGTGATCAGCATCTTCCATCCGCGCTGGTTCGGCGGTCGTCCGCCCAAGGGCGCGGCCATGCAGACCTATGGCAACGGCGCCGACGGCTGGCTGACGGAGTACAAGGTCGTCTCGCAGGAGGCGGTCGTCCCGCTGCCGGACGGAATCTCGTTCGAGGAGGGCGCGACCCTGCCCTGCGCGGCGACGACCGCCTGGACGGCGCTGTCGGGGCAGACGCCGGTGCGGGCGGGCTCGACCGTGCTGACGCTGGGGACCGGCGGGGTGTCGATCTTCGCCGTGCAGCTCGCCAAGGCCATGGGGGCGCGGGTGATCGCGACCACCTCCAGCGCCGGCAAGGCCGAGCGGCTGCGCGCGCTGGGGGCCGACGAGGTGGTGAACTACACCGAGATCGAGGCCTGGGGGCAGCACATCCGCAAGACCTATACCGGCGGCGCGGGCGTCGATTGCGTGGTCGAGGTCGGTGGGCCGGCGACGGTGGCCGAGTCGCTGCGCGCCGTGCGGCCGGGCGGCGAGGTGGTGCTGATCGGCTTCCTGAGCGAAGAGAACCCGGGGATCGACTACTTCCTGATCAAGGGCAGCAACGCCATCGTCCGCTCGATCGGGGTGGGGGACCGCGCGGCCCTGGAGGACCTGGTGCGCGCCTGGCGCGGGGCCGGGCTGAAGGCGGTGATCGACAAGGTGTTCGACTTCGACGACGCCAAGGGCGCGTTCGAGCACCTGCAGGCCGCGCGCCACGTCGGCAAGGTGGTGATCCGGGTGGGAGGCTAGGCGCCGCTCTCCTGGGCCAGCGCGCGCCAGGCGGCGGGCGGGACGCCGTGGGCGCGGGCGAAGGCGCGGTTGAAGGCGGCTTCCGCGCCGTAGCCGGCCTCGTGGGCGATGGCGGCGATCGGCTGGCGGGTGGTGCTGAGCGCGACGCCGGCGAGGCAGAGGCGCCAGGCGCGGACATAGCGCATGGGCGAGGTGGCCAGCAGGGTCTCGAAGCGCTCGGTCATGGCGCTGCGCGACAGGCCGGCGAGGTTGGCCAGGACAGGCAGCGACCAGTCGCGGCCGGGATCGTTGTGGATGGCGGCCAGGCAGCGGGCGAGCGCCGGGTCGGCCATAGCGGCGAGCCAGCCCGATGCGCCCGGCGGAGCGGTGGCCACGTGGTGGCGCAGCAGCTCGATGAAGGTGATCTCGGTCAGGCGCTCCAGCATGGAGACGCCGCCGGGGTGGGGGCGATCCACCTCGGTGACGATCTGGGCGAGGGTGGCGCGGAGCCAGTCGAGGCCGGCCGCGTCGCGGGTGCGGACGTGCAGCAGGCGGGGCAGGGCGTCGCGGAGGGGCTGGAAGCCGGCGGCGGCGAATTCCAGGAAACCGCAGAGCAGGCGCACGGGCGCCTCGCCGGCGCCGTCGCCGTAGCGCAGGACCGGGACCTCCCGCCAGGGCTTCGGCGGCAGGTCGCGGACGGGGGTGACGAGGCGTCCGCCCTGGCCGGCGCCGAGCTGGTGGCCCGTGCCGAACGGAAAGGCGACGACGTCACCGGCGGCGAGCTCGATCGTCTCGCCGTCCATCTTCAGCCAGCACGACCCCTGGACGACGATATGGAAGGGCATGGCGCCGCCGGGCCGGGCCGACAAGTTGGCGAGCGACGGGGCGGCGTCGGTCTCCCACGCGCCGCAGGGCATGAAGCAGAACTGCATGGAGCCGGAGAGGCGCACGGCGCGCAGCACCGCCGAAAGCACGTCGTCGGCCCGGGCGCGGTCGGCGGCGGCCGGCGGACTTTCGATCAAATCATTCGGCAGCCCAGCCAAAGACCTTGGTCTCCGCCCCGCCTAAGCCTTCGACACGGGCTGGCGGATGAGAAGGAAACCTATCGTGTCGACCAACACAGACAAGCTGGTGATCGTGATGACCAAGGGCATCGATTCGGAGATGTCGTCGGTCGGCTTCACCCTGGCCAACGGCGCCCTGACGGCGGGGCTGAAGGTGGGCGTGTTCCTGACCAGCGCGGCGGTGGACCTGGTGCGCAAGGGCGGCCAGCAGATGACCCATGTGCCGCCGCTGGAGACCCTGGCCGGCCTGATCGCCAGCTTCCAGCAGCGCGGCGGCGAGATCTGGGTCTGCCCGCCCTGCGCCAAGACCCGCGGCTACGAGGCCGCCGACCTGCTGGACGGCGTGACGATCGTGGGCGGCAGCGTCGTGTTCGACGCGGTGAAGGCCGGGGCGGCGACCCTGTCGTTCTGAGGGTCGCCTATTCCGCCGCCTGGGCCATGGCCTGTTCGCCGAAGACGCGGGCGAAGACGCGGTCGACGTTCTTGGTGTGGTAGCCGAGGTCGAACAGCTCGGCGAGCTCGGCGTCGGTGAGGTGCGGGCGCACGGTGGGATCGGCCTTCAGCAGGTCGAGGAAATTGCCCTCGCCGCGCCAGACCTTCATCGCATTGCCCTGGACCGCGGCGTAGGCGGTCTCGCGGCTGACGCCCTTCTGGGTGAGCGCCAGGAGGACCCGCTGGGAGTGGACCAGGCCGCCGAGGCGGTCGAGGTTCTTCAGCATGTTGTCCGGATAGATGTTCAGCCGCTCGATCAGGCTGGCCAGGCGGCGCAGGGCGAAGTCGAGGTGGGTGGTGGTGTCCGGCGCGATGCCGCGCTCGACGCTGGAGTGGCTGATGTCGCGCTCGTGCCAGAGGGCGACGTTCTCGAGCGCCGGCACCACGGCCATGCGCACCAGCCGGGCGAGGCCGGTCAGGTTCTCGGTCAGGATCGGATTGCGCTTGTGCGGCATGGCCGAGCTGCCCTTCTGGCCGGGATCGAAGGGCTCCTCGGCTTCCAGGACCTCGGTGCGCTGCAGGTGGCGGATCTCGACCGCCAGCCGCTCGATCGAGGAGGCCACGACGGCGAGGGCCGCGAAATAGGCGGCGTGGCGGTCGCGCGGGATGACCTGGGTGGAGACCGGCTCGACCGCGAGGCCCATCTGCTCGGCGACGTGGGCCTCAACCTCGGGTGCGACATTGGCGAAGGTGCCGACGGCGCCGGAGATGGCGCAGGTGGCGATCTCGAACTTCGCCATGGCCAGGCGCTCCTTGGCGCGCTGGAACTCGGCATAGTGGCCGGCGAGCTTGAGGCCGAAGGTGGTGGGCTCGGCGTGGATGCCGTGGCTGCGGCCGACGGTGACGGTCAGCCGGTGCTCGAAGGCGCGCTTCTTGAGCGCGGCCAGCACCAGGTCGACGTCCTCGATCAGGATGTCGGTGGCGCGGGAGAGCTGGACCGCCAGGGCCGTGTCGTTGACGTCGGACGAGGTCATGCCCTGGTGCAGGAAGCGGGCCTCGGGGCCGACGATCTCGGTGACATGGGTCAGGAAGGCGATGACGTCGTGCTTCACCTCGCGCTCGATCTCGTCGATGCGGTCGACATCGAAGACCGCGTCGCGGCCCTTCTCCCAGATCACCGCTGCGGCCTGCTTCGGGATGACGCCCAGCTCGGCCATCTTGTCGGCGGCGTGGGCCTCGATCTCGAACATGATCTTGAAGCGCGTCTGGGCGTCCCAGATGCGGGCGAAATCGGCGCGGGTGTAGCGAGGGATCATGGG
>CAMFHW010000178.1 GCA_945952175.1 uncultured Phenylobacterium sp.
GAAGGCCGCTCAGCAGAACCACGTCATATTCCCCCGCCAGGCCGGCGCCCTCGAGCGTCGCCTCGACGACCTCGACCTCGGCCTGTCCGGCGGTCGCGCGCCGTGCGGCCTCGGCGAACATCGGCGCCGGCTCGACGATCGTGAAGCGGGAGGCGCCCCTCCAATGCCTGGCGAGCGTGTCGAGCCCACATCCCACCTCGAGCACCCGCCGGGGTTTCAGGCGGTCGAGCAATTCAAGGATTCGACGCTTGCGGATGCGCGCCTGGGTCGCCTCGAACGGGCTGTCGGCATAGGCCTGGGCATAGTCGGCGAGGTCGCGCGGGTTGGGCTCGGCGGTCATGGCGCGACGCTCTCGCGGGCCACGGACCCGGCGACGGCCTGGACGGCCTCCGCGCCCATGCCGGGCCACATCGGCAGGGACAGGACCTCGCCCGCCAGGCGTTCCGCCAGGGGGAAGTCTCCGGCCCGGAACCCGAGCTCGGCGAAGGCCGGTTGCAGGTGGCAGGGGATGGGATAGTGGATCAGGCTGTCGACGCCGGCTTCGCGCAGCCGCGCCTGGAGGCCGTCGCGGTCGGCGCTGCGGACGACATAGAGATGATAGACGTGGCGGCCCCAATTGGCCTCGGCCGGAAGCCGCAGGCCGGGCAGGTCGCGCAGCGCCTCGCCATAGTGCGCGGCGATGGCGCGCCGCCGCGCGTTGGCGTCGCCGAGGCGGCCGAGGAACACGCGCAGGAACGCCGCCTGCATCTCGTCCAGCCGCGAGTTCACACCGGCCATCTCGTGGGCGTACTTCTTCGCGGACCCATAGTTGCGCAGCTTCCGCAGCCGTTCGGCGAGGGCGGGATTGTCGGTGGTGATCGCGCCGCCGTCGCCCAGCGCGCCGAGGTTCTTGGTCGGGTAGAAGCTGAAAGCCGTCGCGTGGGCGAGCGATCCGGTCGTACGGCCCTTGTAGGCGGCGCCATGGCTCTGGGCGGCGTCCTCCAGCAGGAACAGGCCCCTGCGCTCGGCGAGCTCGCGTAGCGGGTCCATATCCACCGGATGCCCATAGAGCGAGACCGGGATGACCGCGGCCGTGCGGTCGGTCAGGGCGGCGGCGACACCGTCCGCGGTGATCGTGTAGGTGGCCTCGTCGACCTCGACCGGGACCGGCTTGCCGCCCACCGCGACCACCGCGAGCCAGGTCGCGGCGAAGGTGTGGGCGGGCACGACGACCTCGTCGCCGGCCTTGATCCCGGCGGCGCGCAGGGAGAGCACCAGGGCGTCATAGCCGTTGCCGACGCCGATCGCATGAGCTGCGCCGCAGGTCTGGGCGAACTCCTGCTCGAAGGCTTCGAGTTCCGGGCCCAGGATCATCCAGCCGCTGTCGAGCACCCGGTTGAAGGCCCGGCCGAGGTCGTCGCGCAGCCCGGCGTCGTCCAGTCCGAGGTCGAAGAACTTCATCGGCGGGCCGTTTCCAGGAACGTGTCGAAGTCCCGGATATAGTCCGCCTCGTCATAGAGGTGGGACGCCAGGACCAGGCAGACCGAGCCCGAGGAGAAGTTCTCGATCTCCCGCCAGACCATCGGACCCATGTGCAGGCCGCGATTGGGCCGGTTCAGGGTGACCACCTCTTCCCGCTCGCCGTCGTGCAGGCGCACGTCGAAACTGCCCGAGAGCGCCAGCACCAGCTGGTTCAGCTCGCGATGGGCGTGGCCGGCGCGGACCGAGCCGCTGGGCACGTCGTAAAGGAAATAGACCCGGCGGATGTCGAAGGGCAGGTGCGGGCCGGCCTCGGCCACGCACAGGTTGCCGCGCGGGTCCGAGATCACGGGCAGCTCGATGAACTTGGCGAGCGGTTCGGTCATGGCGCAGCCCAGGTGAATCGTCGGTGCGCCGGCTGGCGCTTGCCGATCGACCAATGGCGGCATCCTGACGATGTGACAAGCCCGACTCCCGGGCCCCGGGCGTAGGGCCTCAGGCGGGCTCGCCGCCGATCCAGGTGCGGACCACGTTCAGGCCTTCGTCCGCCTCGACCAGGTCGGCGCGCAGGCCAGGCGCGATGGCGCCGAGATCGCCCTCGAGGCCCAGGAAGGCGGCGGGATGGGCCGAGGCCATGGCCACGGCCTCCTCGAGGGTCAGGCCGACCATGCCGACGGCGTTGCGCACGGCGGCGGCCATGTCGAGGTCGGAGCCGGCGAGCGTGCCGTCCTCGTCGACGCAGACCCCGTCGACCACCCGCACCAGCCGACCCTGCAGGGTGAAGGTCTTCTGCGCCATGCCGACGCTGGGCATGGCGTCGGTGACCAGCATGAAGCGGTCGTGGCGCTTGGCGCGGAAGGCGATGCGCAGGGCGGCCGGGTGCACGTGGCGGCCGTCGATGATGATGCCGCACCAGGAGCCGGCGTCTTCGAGCGCCGCGCCCACCGCGCCCGGCTCGCGGCTGGCGAGCGGCGACATGGCGTTGAACAGGTGGGTGAAGCCACGGAGGCCTGCGCCCAATGCCGCGCGCACCTCGTCATAGCTGGCGTTGGTGTGGCCGGCGGCGACGGTCACGCCGGCCTCGACCAGGCGGGCGATCATCTGTGGCGTGGTGGTCTCGGGCGCCAGGGTGACCAGGGTCTTGCCGCGCTTCAGCGAGGTCAGCAGCTCGAAGGCGGTCTGGTCGAGCACGCGGAACTTGGAGGCGTCGTGGATGCCCTTGCGGTCCTCGCTGAGGAACGGGCCCTCGATGTGGATGCCGAGCACGCCCGGCACGCCGTCGGCCATCGCCTGGTCGACCGCCGCGATCGCCCGGGCCACGGTCGACAGGTCGTCGGAGATCAGGGTGGGCAGGAAGCCGGTGGTGCCGAACCGGCGGTGGGCCGCGCCGATCGTGGCGATCGCCTCGACGGTGGGCGAGGTGTTGAACAAAGCCCCGCCGCCGCCATTGACCTGGGTGTCGATGAAGCCCGGCAGCAGGTAGCGGCCCTGCAGGTCGATCCGTTCGCCCGCGCCCTGGGCCTGGGGCGAGCGCACGGCGGCGATGCGGCCGTCCTCGACCACCACCGTCGCGGCCTCGAAGCCGCGCGGGGTCAGCACCTTTCCATTGACCAGGGCGACAGCCATCAGCGGGTCTCGGTCACCTTCTTCAGGTGGGGCGGGCTGTCGGGATCGAGGCCGCGCGCCACGGCGAGCGCATTGGCCATACGGTAAAAGCCCTGGATTCGCACGATGGGCTCGAGCGCCGGATGGCCGGAAAGCGTCGGCAGGCGATTGCCGTTGGGGCCGCCGGCGACCATCACCTCGGCGCCGCGGGCCTCGAGCGCGCGGGCCAGCTCCAGCACGCCGGCCTCGCTGGCGTCGGCCTGGGCGAAGACCAGGACCGGGAAGCCCTCGCCGACCAGGGCCATGGGTCCGTGCAGCACCTCGGCGGCGCTGAACGCCTCGGCGTGCAGGCCGCAGGTCTCCTTG
Source organism: uncultured Phenylobacterium sp. (assembly GCA_945952175.1). Lineage (GTDB taxonomy): Bacteria > Pseudomonadota > Alphaproteobacteria > Caulobacterales > Caulobacteraceae > Phenylobacterium. Next base: position 3,430 of record CAMFHW010000178.1, read on the forward strand.
AACTTGAGCGCCGCCTCCTGGGCGACCGCGAAGCCGGGGCCGCGGCCCAGGACGTAGAGGCTGCGCGCAGTCTTCAGGCGGCGGACCGCCGGTGTCCAGTCCAGCGTCCAGGCGCGGGCCAGAATAGTGGGCAGGGCGTCCAGCCCGGCCTCCAGCTCACGGTCCTCAGTCCAGGCGGCGACGATCTGGGCCACGCTGGCGAGGGCGGCGATATAGGACTTGGTGGCGGCGACCGAGAGCTCCGGCCCGGCCTTCAGCGGCAGGCAGCGGTCGGCGAGGGCGGCGAGCGGCGAGGTCTCGTCATTGACCAGGGCCACGGTGCGGGCGCCGCCGCGCTGTGCGGCCTCGACGGCCGCCAGAAGGTCGGGGCTGCGGCCCGACTGGGAGATGGCCAGGAAGAGCGCGCCTTCCAGCCGGGGCGTCGCGTCGTAGACCGAGCTCACCGAAAGGGCGGCTGAGGAGGTGAGAACGCCAGTCCCCGTCTCCACCAGGTACTTGGCGTAGGTGGCGGCGTGGTCGGAAGAGCCCCGCGCGCAGGTGACCACGGCCCGGGGCGGATCGGCGCGCAGGTCCGCCGCCAGGTCCGCCGCCGCCCCGCGATTGGCCGCCAGCATCCGCGCCACCGCCGCGGGCGCCTCGGCGGCCTCGGCGAACATGCGGGTCGTCTCCGGACGGACCGCGACGGCGGAAGGGGTCAAACGCTTGCTCCGGGACACGTGATCAAGTGGGCGAGGCGGTGAGCTCGGCGACGAAGTCGTAGGCGTCGCCGCGATAGTAGGACTGGGTGACCTCGACCACCCGGCCGTCGCGCAGGAAGCCGCGGCGCTCGATCAGGAGGCCGGGATCCTTCGCCGCCACCGACAGCAGTTCGGCCTGTTCGGGCGTGAACAGCACGGCGCGCAAGCGCTGCAGGGCGCGGGCGGGTCGATGGCCTGCCTTCTCCAGGGCTTCGTAGAGCGAGGTCTCGACGGCGTCCGGACCCGGCATCGAGAAGGCCGGCACGGTGGAATATTCCAGCGCCATCGGCGCGCCGTCGGCATAGCGGATCCGGTTGAACCGGTAGACCGGCGCGCCCGGCGACAGGCCGAGCGTCAGGCTCTCCTCAGGCGTCACCTGGCCTTCGCCGCGCGACAGCCAGGCCGAGTGCGGGACGCGCCCGCGGCTGATCATGTCCTCGGTGAAGGAGCTGAGCTTGGAGAAGCTCTTCTCCACGCGGGAGGCGACGAATGTGCCGGCGCCCTGGCGGCGCATCAGCAGGCCTTCACCGACCAGCCCATCGAGCGCCTTGCGCACGGTGATCCGCGAGACGCCAAGCTCCTCGGCGAGATCGCGCTCGGCGGGCAGGGCGTCGTCCGGCGCCAGCACGCGCTTCTGGATCGCGTCGCGCAGGGCCTTCTGGAGCTGGCGGTAGAGCGGGGCGTGGTCGCCCGCGTCCAAGCCGCCGATGCGTTGCGCGAAACTGCTCAAGGCGTCCTCCGGATGGACCCGCGTTCCGTCTCGCGGCGCGGGGTATGAGACCACTTAGATACCAATATCGACCAGGAACGCAATTGGTCTCTTTTTGGGCTTGTCAAATTTGTGAAACTGCGCACAGTTCGGCTCCGCAAGCCTGTGACCTGGGGTCGGTGTGCGGCCATTGGTATCACATTGGGCTTGCATCGGCTCCGGCGAAACGCGCCGGACTTGAGGGGAGAAGCCGAGTGATGAATCGCAAATTCTGGATGATCGCGTCCGCCAGCCTGCTGACCCTGGCCTGCGCGGCCCCGGCGGCCGCGGCCGACGCGGCGGGCAACACGGTCGACGAGCTGGTCGTCACCGGCATCCGCGCCGCCCAGCAGCAATCGATCGACACCAAGCGCAACGCCGACGCGGTGGTCGACGCCATCACCGCCGAGGATGTCGGCAAGTTCCCCGACAAGAACGTCGCCGAGTCGCTCTCGCGCGTCCCGGGCGTGGTGATCAACCGCGAATACGGCGAAGGCGAACGCGTCAGCGTGCGCGGCACCTCGCCGACCCTGACCCGAACCCTGCTGGACGGCCACGGCCTGGCGACGGCGGACTGGTTCATCCTGGATCAGCAAAGCGCCACCCGCAGCTTCAACTACCTGATGCTGCCCTCCGAGATCATTGGCAAGGTCGAGGTCTACAAGAGTCCGACCGCGGCCCTGGAGGAAGGCGGCGTGGGCGCCCTGATCGACGTCAAGACCCGCCGGCCGCTCGATCTGAAGTCGATGTATGTCGCCGGCTCCCTGCAGGCCGCCTACAACGAGAAGGCCGACAAGACCGACCCCTCCGGCTCGCTGCTGTTCTCCTGGAAGAACCAGGATCAGACGCTCGGCGTACTGGTCGCCGGCATGTACGAGAAGCGCGAGATCCGCCGCGATGGCGTCGAGACGCTCGGCTATTTCAACTCGACCTACAACGGCCAGACGGTGCAGGTTCCGTCCCTGATCGGCTCGGCCCTGTTCCGCCAGGAGCGCATCCGCAAGGGCGGCAACATCGCCGTCCAGTGGAAGCCGAACGACGACCTCGAAGTGGTCCTGACCGGGCTCTATTCGAACTTCGGCGCCAACAACATGAACGAGAACTACATGGCCTGGGGCTCGAACGCCCTCGGCGGTGGCGGGACGCTGACGGGCGCCACGATCCAGAACGGCACGGCGGTGGCCGGCCACATCGCTTCCACCGCCACGGGCCGCGGCGTGGTCTATGACGCCATCGACCGCCAGGCCTCGACCGAGAGCCGCGACATCGACCTGGAGGTCAAGTACCGCCTGGCCGACGGCTGGGACATGCGCGCCCGGGTCGGCTACACCGACGGCTTCGGCAACACCGACAACCAGCCCTTCGTCGAGTTCGGCGCGCCCGCCACCTTCGACTACGACCTGCGCGGCGGCGTGCCCAAGGTGCACTATCTGCACGTCGTCCCTCCCAAGCCGTCCGCCATGTAGTTCGACTTCGCCTCGCTGCACCAGATCAAGACCAATGACGACGAGACCTACGGCTATGTCGACTTCACCCACGAGGTGAACTGGGGGGCGATGACCGCCCTGCGCTTCGGCGCCAAGGCGACGGACCACAACCGCAAGGTCGACTTCCAGGCCACCACCTTCGGCGGCTTCTTCGTCCCGCTCTCGAACACCGGTTGCGGCGGCGGCGTCTGCACGCCGTCGAATTTCGCCGGTTCGCTGACCCCCTCGGACTTCCTCGACGAGATCAAGCAGGCGGGCACGCTCAGCCAGTACTTCGAGGTCGACAAGTCCAAGCTGGAAAGCATCCTGTTCGGCCTGCCGGCCAGCGTGCGGGCCCGGGTGCCGCTCTACTCCCAGATCTTCCAGGTCGAGGAGAAGTCCTATGCCGGCTACGTCATGGGCGAGTTCAAGGGCGACAACTGGCGCGGCAATATCGGCGTCCGCGTCGTCAAGACCGACCAGACCTCGAAGGGCTATGTCCAGCAGTCGGTGATGCAGCCGGGCTTCGTGTCCGACGCCTTCGGCATCTTCCAGCCGGTGGCGATCGACCGCTCCTATACCGACATCCTGCCCAGCGCGAACTTCAGCTTCGACCTGACCGACCAGATCATCCTGCGCTTCGCCGCGGCCCGGACCATGTCGCGGCCGGACTACACCGACATCGCGCCCACGGTGAACCTGAACGTCGGCGCTCTGTCCGGCACCAGCGGCAATCCGAACGTCGATCCCTACCGGGCCAACCAGTTCGACTTCTCGATCGAGTGGTATCCGAACAAGGACACGATCGTCGCCGCCGGCCTGTTCTACAAGGACATCGAGAGCTTCATCACCGACAAGTCGGTGACCCAGTTCTTCCAGGTCGAGACCGCGACGCCGAACCTGGCGCGCTGCACCAGTGCGGCGACGCCCACCTCGCCCAACCTGTTCAACTGCGCCTTCGACATCAACCAGCGCACCAATGGCGGCGGCGGCCATATCGAGGGCGCCGAGTTCGAGGTCCAGGCGCCGATCTGGAACGGCTTCGGGGTCCAGGCGGCCTACACCTACTCGCACGCCAAGACCCAGAGCGGCGACCCGCTGCCCGGCAATTCGGAAAACACCTTCAGCCTGACCGGCTATTACGAGAACGAGAAGCTCTCGGCGCGTCTGGCCTATACCTACCGCTCGGAGTTCTTCGTCACCTTCGACCGCGCCACGCCGCTGAACCAGAAGGCGCTGAAGGAACTGGACGGGGCGATCTCGTACAACCTCACCGACAACCTGGCGCTGACCTTCGACGCCATCAACATCACCGACGAGAAGATCGTCCAGTTCTCGGGCACCGAGGACCGGACGCGGGCGACCTACGACAACGGCCGCCAGTACTACGCGGGCGTCCGCTTCAAGTTCTGAGGCGGATGTCGCCCGGGCGGAGATCCTCCCTCCGCCCGGTGATTTCCAGGCGCGGCGGCTTGGTCCAGGATCAGTCCATGGCTCAGCCCGGCGCGTCTTCCCTCTTCCCCCCGGATCCCCTGCTGGAGAGCCGACGGGGCGGCCCCACCCATCCCTCCGCCCCTCTTTTTCGGCGCCCCATGATCCGCG
>CAMFHW010000179.1 GCA_945952175.1 uncultured Phenylobacterium sp.
ACCGTGAAGTCCTCGGACTGGATGTCCTTGCCGAGCTCGCGGAAGTGCCGCTTCACCGCCTCCCAGGCGCCGCGGGCGGTGATGCCCATCACCTTGTGGTCGTAGCCGGCCGAGCCGCCGGAGGCGAAGGCGTCGGAAAGCCAGAAGCCGTAGGAATCGGCGATGCCGTTGGCGATGTCGGAGAAGGTCGCGGTGCCCTTGTCGGCGGCGACCACCAGATAGGGATCGTCCCCGTCATGGACGATCACGTGCTGCGGGTGCACCACCTTGCCGTCCGGCGTCAGGTTGTCGGTGATGTCGAGCAGGCCCTGCAGGAAGGTGGTGTAGGCGCGGATGCCCTCGGCCCGCGTCGCGTCGGGCGAGCCGCCCTTCGGCAGCTGCTTCGGATAGAAGCCGCCCTTGGAGCCCACGGGCACGATCACCGCGTTCTTGACCTGCTGCGCCTTCACCAGGCCCAGCACCTCGGTGCGGAAGTCGTCGCGCCGATCGCTCCAGCGCAGGCCGCCCCGGGCGACCGGGCCGAACCGCAGGTGCACGCCCTCGACGTGCGTCGCCCAGACGAAGATCTCGCGATAGGGCTTGGGCAGGGGCAGGTCGGCCAGCTCGCCGGACGCCACCTTGAAGGAGATGTAGGGCTTGGGCGTCCCGTCCGGGCCGGGCTGGTAGTAGTTGGTGCGCTTGATCGCGCCGACCAGCAGGGCGATGCGGCGCAGCACGCGGTCCTCGTCGAGGCTCTCGACGTGCTGCAGGGCCGCGACGATCTCCGCCATCACCTCCTCCGCCTGCTTCTGGCGGGTGGCCAGGTCGGCGCGGATGGCCGGGTGGAACTTGGTGCGGAACAGGTCGAGGATCAGCCGCGTCACGCCCGGATGGGCCGACAGGGCCGCCTCCTGCACCCGCTGGCTGGGATCGAGGCCGGATTGCTGGCGATGGCGGGCCAGCGCGCGGATCAGGGCGGCGTCGCGCCAGGACACCGACAGCTCCAGCACCAGGCGGTTGAAGCCGTCGTTCTCGCTGCGGCCGGTCCAGATGGCGACGAAGGCGTCCTCGAAGGCCTGTTTCACCTCGTCGAACACCAGGTGTTCGCCGTGCTCGTCGAGCAGGTCGAAGTCGTGGATCCAGACCGGCTCCGCGCCCTTGCGGGTCACCGGGAAGCCGGTCTCCACCATGGCCTTCAGGCCCATGTTCTCCAGGATCGGCAGGACGTCGGCCAGGGGGGCCGGCGCGCCCGGCCGGTACAGCTTGAAGCGGAACTGGGTCGTGGTGTCCTTGGCGGTGCGATAGACCCGCACCGGCTCGTCCGGCTTCAGGCTCTCGATCACCGCCAGGTCGGCCAGGGCCTCCTGGGCGTCCCAGGTGTCGCGATAGCCGGCGGGGAAGGCTTCGGCGTAGCGGCTGACGATGTCGGCCACCTCCGGGGTCGGCCGGCCGAGACCGCGCACGGCGTCGGAGAAGCGGTCGTCCCAGGTGCGCGAGGCCGCGGCCACCTGGGCCTCGATCGCGCGCAGGTCCGGATTGCCGTGTTCGCCGGGGGTGAAGCCGATGATGAAGTGCACCCGCGCCAACGGGGCGTCGGAGAAGAAGGGATAGTAGGCCGAGACCCGGCCGCCATAGGCCTGGGCCAGCAGGTCTCCCGCACTGGCGCGCAGCTCGGAATCGTAGCGCTCGCGCGGCACGTACATCAGCACCGAGGCGAAACGGTCATAGGGGTCGCGGCGTTCGAACAGGCGCACGCGCGGCCGGTCGTAGAGGTGCAGGATGTTGAGCGCGGTGACCAGCAGGTCGTCGGCCGTCATCTGGAAGAGTTCGTCGCGCGGATGGTTCTCGACGATATTCTTCAGGCGCTTCTCGTTGTGGCTGCCCGGCAGGACGTCGGACTCGGCCAGCACGCGATCGAGCTTGGCGCGGATCAGCGGCACCTCGCCGGCCGGCCGGTCATAGGCCTCGGCGGTGAACAGGCCGACGAAACGCACCTCGCCGGAGGGCTTGCCGTCGGCGCCGTAGCGCTTGACCCCCACATAGTCCATGTAGCCGCGCCGGTGGACCAGGCTGCGCACGTTGGACTTGGCGACCATCACGGTCGGGTCGGCCAGGCGCTTGCGGATCTGGGCCGACAGCACCGCAGGCTCGGAGGAGCGGCGCAGCACGGTGCGCTCGGGATCGCGCAGCACGCCCAGGCCGTCCTGCGGCTGGTAGAGCGGCTCCTCGGGCGCATAGTCGCCATTGGCCAGGCGCGGGTACTCGTAGACCCGGGCGCCCAGATAGACGAAGTGCTCGTCGTTCAGCCAGTTGAGGAAGGCCACGTCCTCTTCCCGCGCGGCCATCTCCGCCTTGCCCGACAGGGGCCGTGCGCGCAGTTCGGCGGTGGTCTCGCCCATCAGGGCCAGCATGGCGGGGAAGTCGTCGACCGCGGCCCGCACGTCCGCCAGGGCCGCCTTCACCCCCTTGACCAGGGCCGCCTCGCGGTCGGCGCCGACCCGGTCCAGCACTACCTGGATCATGGATTCGCGCACCGGCGCGCCGCTCCCGCCGCGAGCGCCGGCCTTGTCGCGTGAGACGCCGACGATGGGGTGGAACATGGCCCGCACCGACAGGCCCTGCTCGGCGATCTCGCCCATCACGCTGTCGACCAGGAAGGGGGCGTCCGGCTGGACGATCTCCAGGCGGTCGAGATTGGGCGCGCCCGGAACTGGCGCCAGGCGGATGTGCGGCTGCTTGCCCTTGCGCACGGCGGCGAAGGCCCAGAAGTCGGCGAGGATCTCGGCCAGGCCCTCGGGGCTCAGCTCGGGCAGCTCGTCGGGCGCGGCGTCCAGGGCGGCCCCTTCGATGAAAGCCTCGGCCTCCGGCGCGTCGACCAGCTTGCCGAACGCGGCCTTCAGGGCGGCGGTCGCCTTGGGATGGGGGAGTTTGCTCATGACGCGATCCTGGGCTGGCTCAAGGGGAGTCCGGCGTCGGATGCGAGAACGCCGCCGGAGGAGAGAGTCCGGCGGCGCGTTGTCCCGCCTTTGGGGGGAGGCGGAACGCTCGGTGCTCGCAGCGTCCGGGGGCTGAGATGACGGACGCTTTGATCTCGGGGCGCGCCCGAGCCAGACTCAGATAGGTATCGACGGACCAAGTTGAAGACCCTTGGTGTTACAGAATTTCACGCTTGCGTGACGCGGGCGCGGGATTTGCTTTCCGCCTTCTCTTCCGGCGGGGTCGGAACCTTGCGGTCGCGTAGCTTTCCGGGCTCGCCATCCGCCGAAAGCAGCACCGCGACCCAGCGGGACCGGTCGAACTGGGCGCACACCACCATGATGATCACGGTGAGCGGCGTGGACAGGAACATGCCCGCCACCCCCCAGACCACGCCCCAGAAGGCGAGACTCAAGAGGACCACGACGGGGTCGATGTTCAGGCTTTCGCCCTGCATGCGCGGCAGCACGACATTGCCCACGACCATGTGCGTGGTCTGCAGCACGCCCACCAGGACGACGGCCTGCCACAGGGTGGGGAACTGGATGAGGGCGAAGACGGTCGGGGCCAGGATGCCCACCGCGCCGCCCACGATCGGGATGTAGGCGGCGATGAAGATCAGGAAGGCCCAGAAGATCGCGTTGTCGAGCCCGACGATCATCATCACGGCGCAGGATACGCCGGCGATCATCAGGCCGGTCACGGTCTGGACCCAGAGGTACTGCTCGACCCCATCGCGGATGCGCAGGAAGGCCTCCATGGCCCCACGCCGCTCCTCGCGGGTCTGGGAGATGCCGATCAGCTTGCGCTCGAAGCTGCGCCGCGAGGCGAGGATGAAGCCCAGATAGATCAGGATGAAGACGGCGTTGGAGGCGAAGTTCTGGAAGCCCTTGGCCACGTCGCCCAGATACTTGCTGGGGTTCAGCCGGGTCAGCAGCTCGTCGATCGTCGGCACGCTTCCGGCGTGGGCGATGCCCGCCGCCTTGGCGATCAGATCGTTGAGGCGCGGGGTGTAGGTGATCAGCTTGGTCGCGAAGCTGGTGGCGTTGTCGGCGATGACGAACAGCGACACCCCGAACAGCAGCAGGGACAGCACGATGGCCACGGGCAGGGCCGCCTGCTTCGACACCCAGGGCAGCCGCTTCTCCAGCACCCGGGCGAAGCCGTCGATGACGATGGCCAGGAACAGGGCCATGGCCGGCGGGGTCAGGATCTCGGCGCCCCAGGACAGGGCTGCGCCGCCGGCGATCAGGGTCAGGATCACCAGGCAGGTGCGCTCGACCTGGCCGGGTTGCGGGTCGGAGGATCGGCCGGTGGGTTTTGCGGGCATCGGGTCGCGTCGTGGCTTCGCGCCGACTGTCGGTCTGGCGACCTGCGGCGTCAATGCGCGCCAGTTTTAGAGGGTGTCGGCGGAGATTTCGCTGCGTTCTTGCGAAAATCCGACGTCGGTTCGGCAAGGTCGGGCCGAAAAGCCGAGGTTCTGCGAAACATTCGTGGCGGTGGTGGCGAGGCGCCTCGCAGCCCGCTAGCGTGGCGGGACAACCGCGAACGAGGAAGATTCCATGGCTGACGACGGCGTGCTGATCGGCTTCTCCGACCATCCCGAGATGCTGCGGCTCGATCGCGCCAACCGCCATGGCCTGGTGGCCGGAGCGACGGGCACCGGCAAGACGGTCACCCTCCAGGGCCTGGCCCAGGGTTTCTCCGACGCCGGGGTGCCGGTCTTCGCCGCCGACGTGAAGGGCGATCTGTCCGGCATCTCCGCGGCCGGGACGCCCAACGACAAGATGCTGGCCCGCGCCAAGGCGATGAACCTCGAACTGCATCCGGCCGGCGCGCCTGTGGTGTTCTGGGACCTGTTCGGCGCCGAGGGCCACCCGATCCGCGCCACGGTCTCGGAGATGGGCGCGATCCTGCTGTCGCGCATGCTCGACCTCAACGACGTCCAGCAGGGCGTGCTCAGCGTGGTGTTTCGCGCGGCCGATGACGAGGGCCTGCTGCTGCTGGACATGAAGGACCTGCAGGCGGCCCTGACCTACGCCTCCGACCACGCCTCGGAGCTGGGCGCCAAGTACGGCAACGTCTCGCCGGCCACGGTCGCCACCATTCAGCGCAAGCTGCTCGTGCTCGAGGACCAGGGCGGCGACAAGCTGTTCGGCGAGCCGGCGCTGTCGCTGGGCGACCTGATGCGCACCGACGGCTCGGGCCGGGGCTATGTGAACCTGCTGGCCGCCGACAAGCTGATCGCCTCGCCCCAGCTCTACGCCACCTTCCTGCTGTGGCTGATGAGCGAGCTGTTCGAGGAGCTGCCGGAGGTGGGCGATCCGGAAAAGCCCCGGCTGGTCTTCTTCTTCGACGAGGCGCACCTCCTGTTCCGCGACGCGCCCAAGCCGCTGCTGGAGAAGGTCGAGCAGGTCGTGCGCCTGATCCGCTCCAAGGGCGTCGGCATCTATTTCGTCACCCAGAACCCGGCCGACATTCCGGAAACCGTGCTGGGCCAGCTCGGCAACCGCGTCGAGCACGCCCTGCGCGCCTATACTCCGGTGGAGCAGCGCGGCCTGCGCGCCGCCGCCGACAGCTTCCGCGCCAATCCGGCCTTCGACACCGCCGAGGCGATCCAGGCGCTTGGCGTCGGCGAGGCCCTGGTCTCGGTGCTGGACGAGAAGGGCGCGCCCACCATGGTCCAGAAGACCCTGATCCGGCCGCCCAATTCCCGCATTGGCCCGATCAGCCCGGAGGAGCGCGCCCAGCTCATGGCCCAGAGCCCGGTGCGCGGGCTCTACGACCAGGTCCAGGATCGCGAGTCGGCCTACGAGACCCTGCAGGCCCGCGCCCAGGCGGCGCAGGCTGAGGCCGCTCAGGTCCAGGAGCAGGTCGCCCAGCAGAAGGCCCAGCCCCGGCCGTCCAACCGCCAGTCCATGGCCGAGACCTTCGCCAAGCAGCTCCTGCGCACCGTCGCCTCGACCGCCGGCCGCGAGATCATGCGCGGGATCCTGGGCAGCTTGAAACGGCGCTAAACCGTCGCGTCAGCCAGGGCGTCGCGGACCGCGACCGCGAGTTGTTCGGCCCGGAACGGCTTGCGCAGCACCGGCCAGTCGATCTCGCCGGCGCCGTCGGCGAAGCGCTCGCCCGCATAGCCGGTGGTCAGCACGATGGGCAGGTGCGGATGGGCGGCCCGCGCCAGCCTGGCCAGGTCCACCCCGCTCATGCCGCCCGGCATGACGATGTCCGACAACAGCAGGTCGAAAGCCTCGCCGGTCTCCAGCCGGCGAAGGGCCGCGGGCCCGTCGGCCTCGGCGGCCACGCGACAGCCCAGGTCGGCCAGCAGGCTCTCGGTGACGGTGCGCACCGCCGAATCGTCCTCGACCAGCAGCACGCGGGCGCCACGCATGGCGTCGGAGTGGGGGATGTCGGCGGTCGGCGCCGGCTCGACCGGAACGGGCTCCTCGGCGGCCGGCACCAGCAGGGTCACGGTCGCGCCCTCGCCCTGGCGGCTGTCGATGGTCGCCGCGCCGCCCGCCTGGCGGATGAAGCCATAGACCTGGGCGAGGCCCAGCCCCGTCCCCTTGCCGACTTCCTTGGTCGTGAAGAACGGTTCGAACGCCCGCGCCAGCACCTCGGGCGACATGCCCGCGCCGGTGTCGGACACCGAGACCGCCACATAGTCACCGGCCGGGGCGTCCTGGATCTCGCCTTCGGTCAATCGCCGCCGCGAGGCGCGAATCTCGATCCGCCCCTTCTCGCCCACGGCGTCGGCGGCGTTGACCACCAGGTTCAGCAGGGCGGCTTCGAACTGGGCCGGGTCCAGCCGGCTCGCGCCGACCCCTGGCTCGCAGCTCACGGTCAGCTCGACGCCCTCGTCGACCGCGCGGCGGACCAGGGGTTCGATCTGCTGGATCAGCCCGCCCACCGCGACGATCTCGGGCTTCAGCTCCTGGCGGCGCGAAAAGGCGAGCAGCTGGCGGGTCAGGCGCTCGCCCCGTCGTCCAGCGGCCATGGCCGCCTCGGCCAGCCGCTTCACCCGCGTGGTGTCGGTGGGCGAGCTCAGGATCATGTCCAGGCCGCCGATCACCACGGTCAGCAGGTTGTTGAAATCGTGCGCCACCCCGCCGGTCAGGCGGCCGACCGTCTCCAACCGCTGGGCCTGGGCCAGCGCGGCCTCGGCCTGGGCGCGCTCTTCCAGGCTCGCCTCCAGCTCGCGCGTCCGCTCGGCCACCCGAACCTCGAGATCGCGGCGCGCCTCGACGATCTCGGTGATGTCCGAGGACGAGCCGAACCAGCGGCGGATCGCGCCGTCATCCTCCCGCACCGCCGAGGCTCGGCCGTTGAACCAGCGCCAGGCGCCGTCATGGCGGCGGATGCGGTATTCGACGTCGAACGGCAGGCCGCCCTTGACCGCCTGGGCCCAGGCCTGCTGGACCACGTCGCGGTCCTGAGGATGCACCGCTTCCAGCCAGCCGTCGCCCCGATGCCGCTCGGCCGGCACGCCGGTATAGTCCACCCATTGCGGGCTCAGATAGTCGCAGAAGCCGTCGGTGCGGTTGGACCACAGGAGCTGGGGCAAGGAGTCCACCAGCGCCCGGATGCGCGCCTCGCCCTGGCGCAGCGCCGTCTCGGCCGTGCGCCGGTCGGTGATGTCGATGCAGGAGCCGACATAGCCCAGGAACTGGCCCTCGGCGTCGAAGCCGGGCGCGGCCGATTCGTCCAGCCAGCGGTACTGCCCGTCATGGCGGCGGATGCGGTACTCGATCCGGCCCGGCTCCTTCTTCTCGAAATGGCCCTGATAGGCGGCGAGCAGGGGCTCGCGGTCGTCGGGATGCACGTCGTCGAGCCAGCCGCGGCCCAGTTCCTGCTCCAGGCTGCGGCCGGTGAAGGCCAGCCAGGAATCGTTGAACCAGGTCGCTCTCTGGTTCGGGCCGCTCATCCAGATCAGCAC
>CAMFHW010000180.1 GCA_945952175.1 uncultured Phenylobacterium sp.
TGGTAGCTGTCGTTCCACCACAGCGCGACATCGACGGTGATGCCGTCCTTCTCCGCCGTCAGCGTGATCGGCTTCTCGACCACGGAGGTCTTGGCCCGGTCGAGATAGCGCACGAAGGCCTCGACGCCGCCCTCGTACATCAGCTCCTCGCGCACCACCTCGGCATGGCGCGCATCGGTCAGCACGATGCGCACGCCGGAGTTGAGGAAGGCCAGCTCGCGCAGGCGCCGCTCCAGCGTCTTGTAGTCGAACTCCACCATGGTGAAGGTCTCTTGCGAGGGGGTGAAGGTCACCTCCGTGCCGCGCTTGTCGCCCTGGGGTCCGACGATGGCGAGGGGAGCGACCGCCACGCCGTGGCGGAACTCCATGAAGTGCTCCTTGCCGCCGCGCCAGATCCTGAGCTTCAGCGAGATCGAGAGCGCGTTCACCACCGAGACGCCGACGCCGTGCAGGCCGCCGGAGACCTTGTAGGAGTTCTGGTCGAACTTCCCGCCGGCATGGAGCTGGGTCATGATGACCTCGGCCGCCGAGACGCCTTCGCCCTCGTGGATGTCGGTCGGGATGCCGCGGCCGTCGTCGGTGACCGTGCACGAGCCGTCGGCGTTGAGGATCACCTCCACCCGGCTGGCATAGCCGGCCAGGGTCTCGTCGATGGCGTTGTCCACCACCTCGTAGACCATGTGGTGCAGGCCCGACCCGTCGTCGGTGTCGCCGATGTACATGCCGGGGCGCTTTCGCACCGCGTCCAGCCCCTTCAGGACCTTGATGGATTCGGCGCCGTACTCGGCCTGGCCGTTGCTCTCGGGTTCTTCGCTCATTCGGTATCCAGATACGCCAGGCCCGAGCCATCCACGCGGACGCCCTGGGCTCGGCCTTTAAGGTCCTCGAAGAGGTGCTCGTCCGTGCCGGTGAGGAAGGCCTGGAGCTTGAGCGCCTCGATTTCGTCGAACAGAGCGGCCCGCCGGCGGCGGTCCAGGTGCGCTGCGACTTCGTCCAGCAACAATATAGGGTTTGGTGCTGATTCTGCACGTGAAAGACGCGCGGATTGGGCCAGAATCAAGTTCAGAATCAGGGCTTTCTGCTCGCCCGTGGAGCATTCCGCCGCCGGACGGTCCTTTTCGGCGTGGATCACCGCCAGATCGCCCCGGTGCGGACCGGTGAGGGCCCGTCCCGCGGCGGCGTCCCGCTCCCGCGCGGCGGCGAGCGAACGGGCCAGTCGCGCCTCGATCTCGGCGATCTCGGCGCCCGCCCCGGCCATCTTCTCCCACTCGCCGGTGAGCGACAGCCGCGCCTGGGGAAAGGGCCGCTCGCCGCGGCCGTCGATCTCCTCCTGCAGGGCGCAGAGCGTCCGCGCCCGGGCCTCGGCCATCAGGGCGCCGGACTCGGCCAGCCGCGCCTCCAGGGCCGAGAGCCAGGCCGGATCGGCGGGGCCGTCGGTGAGCAGGCGCATGCGCTCCCGCTGGGCCTTCTCATAGGCGCTGGCGTGCGCCGCATGGGTCGGCAGGGCGGCGAAAACCAGGCGGTCGAAGAAGCGGCGCCGATCGCCCGCCCCTTCCAGGAACAGCCGGTCCTGGGCCGGCGTCAGCCAGACCTGGCGCTGCAGGTCGGCGAGGCGGCCGGGCGGAACCGGCTCGCCCTCCAGCCGCACCGTGCGCCGCGCAGAGCCCGGGCTCTCCAGGCCGGTGCCGAGCCGCGCGGGCTCGCCGTCCTGCTCGACCACCGCCGCCACCGCCCAGGCGCGTCCCTGGGCCTCGCCCGGCAACCGACGCCCCACCTCGGCCAGGGCGACGTTGCGCAGCCCCCGGCCCGGGGTCAGCAGGCTCACCGCCTCCAGGAGATTGGTCTTGCCCGCCCCGTTCGGCCCGACCAGGAACACCGGCGCCCCCGATAGCGCGATCTCGGCGCGGCCATAGGAACGGAAATCCGTGAGAGTCAGGTGGGTCAGGGCCGTGCGCACGGCGGGTGTTTAGCGGGTTTCGCGGGTGATGGCGAAGGCCCCGACCCCGCTGCTAGTCTGGCCTCCATGAGACTTGCCAGCATCGCTCTGATCGTGGGCCTGGCCCTTGGCTTCCATGCCTCGGCCGCCGAATGGCTGAAGCGGCCCGACGCCGCCGTCATGGCCAAGGCCTATCCCGCGGTCGCCGCCGACCTCGACATCGAAGGCCACGCGACCCTCGACTGCCAGATCACCGACCGTGGCTTGGCCGACCCCTGCAGGATCGTCGACGAGGCGCCTGCCGGCCTGGGGTTCGGGGCCGCGGCCCAGCAAGTCAGCCACGCCTTCCGGTTCAAACCGCCGAAGGGCGACGACGCAGTGCGCTTGCCATTGCGCTTCGTGACGCCGACCCGGGATCCCTTGCCCACGCCCCGCAAGCCGCCCGTCGTCACCCAGGCGCGCCTGGACCTGGCCCGCAAGATCATGGAACTTGGCGGCGGCGCGGCCTTCGCCACCGCCCAGATCGAGGCCCTGATCTCGCCCGGCCTCTCCGCCCCGCCCGCGCCCGGCGCCGATCCGGCCGTCTGGGGCGACGCCACGGCCGCGATCCGCCAGGCGGTGGCCGACGGCGTCCCGCCCCTGCTCGACGCGCTCGCCCTGCAATACGCCGCGGAGAACAGCGAGGCCGACCTTCGACGCACCCTCGCCCTCGCCGAGCAGCCGGCCACGCGGGAGAGCGCGCTCAAAGGGCGCCCGCTGAAGGACGATCGCATTCTCAGATCCCAGGTCGCCCAGATTCGCGCCGCGGCGCGCGCGGCGTTCTGCGGCAAGCACGCCTGCTAGAGCGGGATGCGAAAAAGTGGGAACCGGTTTTTCGCGCGGATCCCGCTCTAACCCCAAGAATCGGATCACGTTCATGAAATTGGATCGGGTCGATCCAATTTCATCGTGATCCGGCCGATCAGACCCTGAGCGGCATCAGGACGTAGCGGACGTCCGGGTCGACCGGGTCCAGCACCAGGGCCGGATCGTTGGGGCCGCCGAAGCGGAACTCGGCCTGTTCGGCGCCGATCTGGTCGGTGACGTCCAGCAGGTAGCGGGCGTTGAAGCTGAGCTCGAAGCTCTCGCCCGCATAGTCGACCTCGACCTCTTCGACGGCCTGGCCGGCTTCCATGTTGCGGACGGTCAGGATCACCCGGCCGGGTTCGATGGCCATGCGCACGGAGCGGGACTTCTCGGCCGAGATGGTGGCCACACGGTCCACCGCCTGGGCGAACAGCTTGTTGTCGACCATCATCACCCGGTCGTTGTCGCGCGGGATCACCCGGACATAGTCGGGGAAGTTGCCGTCGATGACCTTGGACGTCAGGGCCGCGCCACCGAAGTCGAAGCGCACCTTCTGCGGGCTGACGGCCAGGTCGACCGCCTCGCCGGCGTCTTCCAGCAGGCGCCTCGCCTCACCGATGGTCTTGCGCGGCACGATCACGCCCGGCGCGCCGGACGCGCCCTCGGGCGCCGCCATCTCGGCCAGCGCCAGGCGGTGGCCGTCGGTGGCCACGGCGCGCAGCTTGGCCACGCCGTTCTCGACCACCGTGTGGAGATAGAGGCCGTTCAGGTAGTAGCGCGTCTCTTCGGTCGAGATCGCGAAGCGGGTCTTGTCGATCAGGCGGATCAGGTCGTTGACGTCGACGCCCACCTGGCCGGTCAGGCCGTCCGACGACATGACCGGGAAATCGCCCGCCGGCAGGACCGGCAGGTTGAAGCGCGAGCGGCCGGCGGCCACGGTCAGGCGCGGGTCCTCGCCGGTGAAGGAGAGCGAGACGTCGGAGCCCTCCGGGAGCTTGCGGACGATCTCGTAGAGGGTGTGGGCGGGCGCGGTGATCTGGCCGGGCTGGTCCACCTGGGCCAGGGCCTCGTCGATGATCTCCATGTCGAGGTCGGTGGCCGAGAAGGTCAGCTTGTCGCGCTCGGCCGACAGCAGGACGTTCGACAGGATGGGGATCGTGTTGCGGCGCTCCACCGCGCTCTGCACATGCCCCAGCGCCTTCAGCAGCGCCGCCCGTTCAATCGTCAGCTTCATGATGTCGTCCGAATCGCCCACGCCGGACGAGCCGGCGCCCCCGACTGCGAGGGACTTGGGACTTTAATCATTTAGGGCCTGCGGGGAAGAGGTCCCGGGCGGTCAAAAGCGCCGCAGAGGCGGGTTGCACACACCCTTCGCGGCAACGTGGGGCGGTTGGCGTTAATGGTCCTCCCCCGCTGGGGGAGGTGGATCGGGGCGGAGCCACGAGACGGAGGCGGCTGAAGCCCACAGCCTCAGTGGGCGTCAGCCCCCTCAGTCAGCCAGCGATGCCGGCTGACAGCTCCCCCAATGGGGGAGCACCTCTAGGCCTTCGTATCCACCGCGCCGCCGGCGCCGGCCTCGCCTTCGTCGTTGGCGGCATAGGGGTTGGCAGCGCCGCCGCCCTCGGGCGGGGCCTCGCCGGTGGAGCCCTTGGCGGCGACCACGACCATGGCCGGACGCACCAGGCGGCCCAGCAGTTCGTAGCCTGGCTGCAGGGTCGAGATCACCGCACCGGCGCCGACCTCGGTGGAGGGCTGCTCCATCATGGCCTGGTGCTGGTGGGGATCGAACTTGGCGCCCTTCACCGGGTCGATGCGCTTCAGACCATTGGTCTCGAAGGCGGTCTGCAGCGCCTTCTCGGTCATCTCCACCCCGACCACGAAGTTCTTCACGGCGGGATCGGCCTCGCCCTGCGGCGGGGCGGTGAGCGCGCGGCCAAGGGTGTCGGCCACGGTCAGCAGGTCGCGGGCGAATTTCTGGATCGCATAGGCGCGCGCGTCGTTGGCCTCGCGCTCGGCGCGGCGCTTGATGTTCTCGGCCTCGGCGGCGTAGCGCAGCACCTGTTCCTTCAGGGCGGCGTTCTCAGCGCTCAGCTGCTCCATATGGGCCAGGGCGGCGTCGGCCACGGCGTCGATCTCGTCATCGGCCGGCGTTTGATCGTCGGTCATCGGGTCCTTCTCACGTATTCGCCACCTGGGAGAGCATGCGGGCGGTATAGTCCACCAGCGGGATCACCCGGGCGTAATTCAGGCGGGCCGGCCCGATCACGGCGATCGCGCCCAGCACCTTTTGTCGGCCCGTCATATAGGGCGCCGCGATGACGGCGGAACCCGAAAGCGAAAACAGGCGCGTTTCGGCGCCGATGAAGATGCGCACGCCCTGGGCCTCGCGCACCCCATCGAGCAAACCGATGAGCTGCTCCTTTTGCTCCAGATCGTCGAACAGCATGCGCACGCGCTCGAGGTCGTCGAGGGCTTCGCGGTCGCCCAGCAGGTTGGCCCGGCCGCGCACGATCAGGGCCCGATCGCCGGCGTCGCCGCCGCTCCAGGCGGCCAGCCCGTCCTCGACCAGGCGTGCGGCGGTCTCGTTGAGCTGCCGGCGCGCCCGCTCCAGTTCGGCGCGGATGTCGGCGCCGGCCTCGCCGAGCGTCTTGCCGCGCAGCCGGGCGTTCAGGAAGTTCGAGGCCTCCTGCAGGGCGGAGGGCGTGACCCCGGCGGCCAGCGTCATCAGCCGGTTCTCGACCGCACCGTCCTCGAACACCATCACCGCCAGCGCCTGGTCGGCGGAGAGCGAGACGAACTCCACGTGCTTGACCCCGGCGTCGCGCACGGGGGTCACGACGATGCCCGCCCCGCCGGCCAGGCCCGAGAGGATGGCCGAGGCCTCGTTCAGCGCGTCCTCGAAGGTGCGGCTGTGGCCGGCCAGGCGGGTCTCGATCGAGCGCCGCTCGTCCTCGCCGACGTCGCCCACCTCCATCAGCCCGTCGACGAACAGCCGCAGGCCCGCATGGGTCGGCAGGCGTCCGGCGCTGACGTGCGGCGCGCCCAGCAGGCCGAGCTGGGTCAGGTCCTGCATGGTGTTGCGGATCGAGGCCGGCGACAGGTGCACGCCGCCGCGCGACAGGGTGCGCGAGCCCACCGGCTCGCCGGTTTCCAGATAGCTCTCGACGACGCGACGGAAGATCTCGCGGGCGCGGCTGTCGAGCTCGGCGAGCGACGGCCCCGGGGAAAGCAGCGGGCTGGTCAAGTCGGACCCATGGACGGAACCTCTGGTATCTAGGATAAGCCGCGACCCTTCCCACGCAAGACGTAGACGAATTCCATGACCCGGCCCTCCGACCGCACCCCCGACATGCTGCGCCCCGTGACCCTCGAGACGGGGGTCAACCGCTATGCGGAGGGCTCGTGCCTGGCGAGCTTCGGCCACACCAAGGTGCTGATCACCGCCAGCGTCGAGGAGCGGGTGCCGCCGTTCATGCGCGGCCGTGGCCACGGCTGGGTGACGGCCGAATACGGCATGCTGCCGCGGGCCACCCACACGCGCGGCCGCCGCGAGGCCTCGGAGGGCAAGCAATCGGGCCGCACCCAGGAGATCCAGCGCCTGATCGGCCGCTCCCTGCGCGCAGTGATCAATCCGGCGGCGCTGGGCGAGCGCCAGATCTCGCTGGACTGCGACGTGATCCAGGCCGACGGCGGCACCCGCACGGCGGCGATCACCGGCGCCTGGGTGGCGCTGCGCCAGGCGGTCGACAAGCTGATGGAAGAGGGCGTGATCGCGACCGACCCGATCGTCGACCAGGTGGCCGCCATCTCCTGCGGCGTGTTCAACGGCGTGCCGGTGCTGGACCTGGAATACGAGGAGGACTCCAACGCCGAGGCCGACGCCAACTTCGTGCTGACCGGCGGCGGCGACATCGTCGAGATCCAGGCGACCGGCGAGAAGCGCGGCTTCAGCCAGGCCGAGTTCGAGGCCCTGTTCGGCCTGGCCCGCAAGGGGATCAGCGAGCTCTGCGCCCTGCAGAAGGTCGCGGCGAAGCGCTAGGGAGACCGGCCGCCGTGCCCGGGACGATGTCTGAGACCTTCGACCACATCGTCGTCGGCGCGGGCTCGGCAGGCTGCGTGCTGGCCAACCGGCTGTCGGCCGACCCGAGGAACCGGGTGCTGGTGCTGGAGTCTGGCGGCCGGGACGACTGGATCTGGTTCCACATTCCGGTCGGCTACCTGTTCTCGATCGGCAATCCGCGCGCCGACTGGATGTTCGAGACCGATCCGGTCCCGGGCCTGGACGGACGCAGCCTGAAATATCCGCGCGGCCGGGTGATCGGCGGGTCGTCGGCGATCAACGCCATGATCTACATGCGCGGCCAGGCGGCCGACTATGACGGCTGGCGGCAGATGGGCCTGACCGGCTGGGGGTGGGACGACGTCCTGCCGCTCTTCCTGGCCCAGGAGGACCATATCGCCCCGCCGTCCGACCTGCACCGCAGCGGCGGCGAGTGGCGGGTCGAGCATCCGCGCATGCGCTGGGAGGTGCTGGACGCGTTCGGGCAGGCCGCGGCGCTGGAGGGCATCGCCCAGGTGGCCGACTTCAACGGCGGCGACAATGCCGGCGCCAGCTATTTCCAGGTGAACCAGCGGGCCGGGCGGCGCTGGAGCGCGGCGGCGGGGTTCCTCAAGCCCGTGCTGAACCGGCCGAACCTCAAGCTCGTCACCGGCGCCGGCGTGACCCGAGTGCTCATCGAAGACGGCCGCGCCGTCGGCGTCGCCTACACGGCGGCCGGCCGGATGCACGAGGCCCGCGCGGGACAGGTGGTGCTGGCGGCCGGCGCGGTGAACACCCCGCACCTGCTGGAACTGTCGGGGATCGGCGACGGGGCGCGGCTCTCGGCGCTCGGCCTCCCGACGCTCCGCCACGCGCCGGGAGTCGGCGAGAACCTGCAGGATCACCTGCAGATCCGCCCCTATTACGGGGTCCGCGGCGTGCGGACCATGAACGACCTCTACGCCTCGTGGTGGCGCAGGCCGCTGATGGCGCTGGAATACGCGGCCTTCCGCAAGGGCCCGATGTCGATGGCGCCGTCCCAGTTCGGGGCCTTCGCCAAATC
>CAMFHW010000181.1 GCA_945952175.1 uncultured Phenylobacterium sp.
CGCGCACCTCGGCCAGCAGGGTCAGGCCGCCCGCGACCTCGCTGATCAGCCCGACCTTCTCGGCATGGGCGGCGTCGAACACCCGCCCGGTGGCGAACAGGGCGCGCGCGTTCCGCGGGCCGATGGCGCCCACCACATAGGGGCTGATGGTCGCCGCGATCAGGCCGAGCTTGACCTCGGAGAAGCTGAACTTGGCGTCGGCGGTCGCCACCGCGATGTCGCAGGCCGCCGCGAGGCCACAGCCGCCGCCGAACGCGCCGCCCTCGACCAGGGCCACGGTCAGGGCCGGGATGTCCCACAGGCTCTTCAGCATCCGCGCCATGGCCATGGCGTCGTCGCGGTTGTCGGCCTCGCTCCACTCGGCGGCCTCGCGCATCCATTCCAGGTCCGCGCCAGCCGAGAAGAAGCCGCCTTGCCCCCTGAGGAACACCACCCGCACGCCCTCGGCCCCGTGCAGGGTCTCGAAGGCCTCGTGCAGGGCGCCGATCAGCTCGGCGTTGAAGGCGTTGCGCTGGGCCGGCCGGTTCATAGTCACCGTGGCCACGCCATCCGGCGTCGCCTCGATGCGCACCAGGCTGGAATCGGCGTCGCTGTCGACGACCTCGACCAGGGGATCGGCGATGGGGTTGGTCATTGAATGCTCCATAACTGACACACTGCGACCTAACCCCAACGTAGCAGGTTGCATGAGGGTCCGTGCTGCCGATGATGCGCGGTCATTGGCGTAAAGCCTGACGAGGTTGGCCTTAAAATCTAAAAGAGGTCCGGCTGATCAGGGTCGATCACGTGATAGCCGCCAAGCCTAGGTTTCTGCAGGCCAACGCCCTCTGACCACACCAAACGGACAGCGTCCGCATATTTCGCCAGCAGGCCATCGACTGTCGCCTTGGGAAGCAGTTCGAGTTCACTCGGCGTCCGAATGACGCCCACCCGCTCAAGACCCCGGCCCGTCGGTTGCGCGGCGACGTGCTCGATGCGGGCCCCATAGAAATCGTTCTCCGCCAAGACTTCGAGGACGATGGAAAGCTCCAGGATCGCTTGTTGCTCACTCGGCCGAAACGTCTTGCGAAACGCCGGATAGAAGATGGTGGCCACACCGTCCTGCACTCGCACAGCCGGCGCCTTAACGCCGATGTGGATGCCGCGGCCATCGTGCTTAGCGATCATCACGGCGACGTAGCGGAGCGCATAAGCGGGGCCGCTATGAGCTGTGAGGTATGCCTCAATAGCTTCGTAGACAGCTTCGTTGGACGCGCGCCCGAATTCGGGGCCGACACTCCTGATGTGCTTGAGCGCTTGCTCCCTTGTCCACTCCTTCTTCAAGACCTGAAGAGCCGCAAACAGGACAGGATTATAGTTGAAGCCTCCGCCCTTCCTGCCCAGCCACTCGCGCTTCAACCATTGCGCAATGGATTCTGGCGTCGCTTCATAGATGTTGGGACCAAACGACCGAGCCACATCGGTCAGACCGACCAAACCCAAACCCGCCATCAAGGCCTCGCAAGCTTCTTGTGCCTACACCGGAATCAAGCGATTTGGGTATTCTGAGAAGTGCCGTCGGATCTCGACGTCGCTGATTCGGACCTCCAAATTAGCACTCTCATCCACCGAGTGCCACGCGACGTGCCAGGGCGAGTTGGCTTCGTGCGTCGCCTCGGAGAGGGTCCACGCGGAAAAATTCATATATCCCAATGCGATAGCCCCCACCAATGCGCTATCGCCTGATGCCAAAACAGCGGACGCCACCTCACGTTTGCCAGTCTGCAAATCCAGTATGCGGGCACGCCCATCAATACTTTCGCGCCGCCCCTTAAATTCGTCCCACACACATCGGACTACGGGTCCGCTTTTCCATGCCAATATTGGATTATGGAACAGTCGATAATCCCTGGATACGAGCGTCCATCCATAGCAAAAATACAGTAACTTTAGAAGCTTCAGGACAGATACGCTCTGCCCGCGCGCCTGATACACATCAAGTATTAAATTCGATACGTTCCGAGCGTCGTACGGTGCCTCAAGCTTTGGATCGGCGGTGGCCATTCCTCACATCCTAAACACGCCAAAGCGCGTTTCGGGGATGGGCGCGTTCAGCGCCGCCGAGATTGACAGGCCCAGCACGTCGCGGGTTTGAGCGGGATCAATCACCCCGTCGTCCCACAGGCGCGCGGTGGCGAAATAGGGATTGCCCTCGTCCTCGTAGCGCTGGCGCACCGGGGCCTTGAAGGCCTCCTCCTCGGCCGGCGTCCACTTGCCGGCGTCGCGGTGGACGGTGGCCAGCACGCTCGCGGCCTGCTCCCCGCCCATCACGCTGATCCGGCTGTTCGGCCAGGTCCACAGGAAGCGCGGCGAATAGGCCCGGCCGCACATGCCGTAATTGCCCGCGCCGAACGAGCCGCCGATCAGGACGGTGAACTTCGGCACCTCGGCCGAGGCCACGGCGGTGACCAGTTTCGCGCCATCCTTGGCGATGCCGCCGGCCTCGTACTTGCCGCCGACCATGAAGCCCGAGATGTTCTGCAGGAAGACCAGCGGGATCCCGCGCTTGCAGGCGAGTTCGATGAAGTGGGCGCCCTTCAGCGCGCTCTCCGAGAACAGCACGCCGTTATTGGCCAGGATCGCCACCGGCTGGCCCCAGATGTGGGCGAAGCCGCAGACCAGGGTCGCGCCGTACAGCGCCTTGAACTCGTCGAACTCGGAGCCGTCGACCACGCGGGCGATCACCTCGCGAACGTCATAGGGCGCGCGCACGTCGGTCGGGACGACGCCGTAGAGTTCTTCCGGATCGAAGGCCGGCGGACGCGGCTCGGCCAGCACCACCTGGTCCGGCTTCCTGGTGTTCAGGTTGGCGACGATGGAGCGCACGATCTGCAGGGCATGCTCGTCGTCGACCGCCACGTGGTCGACCACGCCGGAGCGGCGGCCGTGAGTGTCGGCCCCGCCGAGCTCGGTGGCGCTGATCACCTCGCCGGTCGCCGCCTTCACCAGCGGCGGGCCGCCCAGGAAGATGGTGCCCTGGCTCTCCTCGCCGGTCCCGCGCACGATCACGGTCTCGTCGCTCATCGCGGGCACATAGGCGCCGCCGGCGGTGCACGAGCCCATGACGCAGGCGATCTGGGCGATGCCCTCGGCGCTCATCCGCGCCTGGTTGAAGAAGATGCGCCCGAAGTGCTCGCGATCCGGAAAGACCTCGGCCTGGTGCGGCAGGTTCGCCCCGCCCGAATCGACCAGATAGACGCAGGGCAGCCGGTTCTGCATCGCCACTTCCTGGGCGCGCAGGTGCTTCTTCACGGTGATCGGGAAATAGGCCCCGCCCTTCACCGTCGCGTCGTTGGCCACGATCATCACCTCGCGTCCGGACACCCGGCCGACGCCGGTGATCACGCCCGCGCCCGGCGCCTCGTCGCCATAGAGGCCGTTGGCGGCCAGGGCCCCCACCTCCAGGAACGGCGAGCCCGGATCGAGCAGGCGCATCACCCGTTCGCGCGGCAACAGCTTGCCCCGGCCCACATGGCGCTTGCGGCTGTCCTCGGGCCCGCCCAGGGCCGCCGCGGCGGTGCGTTCGCGTAGCTGGGCGACGAGGGCGAGATTGACCTGGGCGTTGGCCTGGAAGCCGGCGCTCTTCGGATCGACGGAGGTCTTGAGAAGCGGCATGGCGAAGCCATAGCCGGGCGCGGCGACGCAAGCTAGCATCCGCTTCCGTGGCGACACTCCCGGACATCCCCACCGACTCGGCCCTGGCGCGGCTGTTCGAGGACGAGCGCGCCCAGGGCGAGGCGACCTGGTTCTCCCTGCCCGGCGGGGCGACCCTGTTCAATGCGGGCGAACCGGCCGACCAGCTCTATTTCGTGCGCGCCGGCCGCCTGGGCGCCTTCCGTCGCGAGGAGGGCTCCGAACCCCAGTTCCTCGGCGTGATCCGCCCCGGCGAACCGGCCGGCGAGATGAGCCTGATCTCCGGCGCACCGCATTCCGGCCAGGTCGTCGCCCTGCGCGATTCCGAGATCTTCGCCCTGCCCCGCGACGTCTTCTTCGAGGCCTGCGAGGCCGATCCGGCGGTGATGACCGAGCTCGCCCGCCTGATGATCCTGAGGAGCCGCCAGGCCGCCACCAAGGCTTCGATCGGCGAGCCCTCGGTCTATGGCTTCATCACCATCGGCGAGCCCACCCCGATCCGCCCGCTGGTCGACCGCATCGCCCGCGAGGTCGGCAAGCTCGGCTATTCGGTCACCGTCATCGGCGCCGAGGCCCAGCACGCCCCCACCGAATGGTTCTCCAATGTCGAGCGCGACTACGACTTCGTGCTCTATGCCGCCGAGGCGGACGATCTGGGCTGGCGCGCGGTGGTCGGCCGCCAGGTGGACCGGCTGTTTCGCGTCGGCCGCGGCGACGCCGCCCCGCCTCACGACCTCAAGGTCCGCGCCGATCCGCTGCAGGCCCAGCGCCTGGTGGACCTCATCCTCATCCAGAAGCGCAACGCCGCCGCGCCCAAGGGCTCCGAAGCCTGGATGGACGCCGCCCAGCCGGCGCGCCTGTTCCACATGCGCCGCGACAGCGCCGAGGACACCCGGCGCATCGCCCGCGTCCTGACCGGCCAGTCGGTGGGCCTGGTGCTGTCCGGCGGTGGCGCGCGCGCCTATGCCCACGTGGGCGCGATCCGGGCGCTGCGCGAACGCGGCGTGCCGATCGATTTCGTGGGCGGGGTCTCCATGGGCGCGATCATCGCGGCCGGCGTGGCGCTCGGCTGGGACGGCGCGGAGATGGACGAGCGGATCAAGGACGCCTTCGTCAACACCAGCCCGCTCGACGACATCGCCTTTCCGATCCTGGCCATGACCCGAGGGGACAAGGTGCGCGAACGCCTGGCCGAGCACTTCGGCGAGGTGCAGATCGCCGACCTGTGGCTGCCCTTCTTCTGCGTCTCGTCGAACCTGACCACCGGCGCCTACCAGGTGCACCGCCGCGGCCTGCTGCGCGAGGCCTTGCGGGCCACCATCTCCCTGCCCGGCGTCCTGCCGCCCGCCACCTCCGACAACAACGTCCTGGTCGACGGGGCCGTGCTGAAGAACTTCCCGGCCGACATCATGCGCGCCTCCCAGCTCGGCCCCATCGTCGGCATCGACGTCACCCGCGGCCGTTCGATCACCGCCGACGACGTCGCCCGCCCGGCCTCGGTCTGGCGCTGGATCTTCTCCGGCCAGTGGCGCAAGGGCCCGCCGATCGTCTCGCTGCTGATGCGCGCCGCCACGGTCTCGTCCGGCCGCGACCTGGCCGCCTCGCGCGAGGCCACCGACGTGCTGGTGACCCCCGACGTCACCGGGGTCGAGATCCGCGACTGGGCGGCCTACGACCCCGCCGTCGCCGCCGGCCACAAGGCGATGATCGAGGCCCTGGACAAGCTGTCCAAGCCGGTCGCCGACCTGCGCCGCCGTCCCAGCCGGCACGAACCGACGCCCAACTTCTAGGCGGCGGCGACTTCACCAGCCGAAATTGCGCAAGGCCCCGTTTGCGACTCCCGCAAACCGGGCCCATATTCGAGTCCTTGTGCAAACAACTGAAAGGAGGTGACCCAGTGTCTCATTGTCTTCATCCGCAGGTGGAAACCGTGACCTGGACCTCCGCTTACGAGGCTTGCGCGTAAGCGTATTGGGGTTGCGGGACCGCTGAGCGGTCCGACAATGGAAGGGCCGGCCCCGACAACGGGCCGGCCCTTCGCGTTTCGGGAATTGGGTTCAGTCCTTCCAGCCGCGCGCGCGGGCCAGGGCCTCGGCCGACGGATCCAGCGGCTCGCCGGCCATCATGCCGCTTGCCGCCTCGACCACGGAGGGCGGGACGGTGAGGCCGCTGGTCCTGCGCTGGGCCGGGATTTCCGTCGCCATGCGGACCACCCAGCCAGGCCCGGTGCGGCAGGCGATGCCGGCCAGCTGGCGGGCCTCGACCTCGAAGACCCGGCAATAGTGTTGATCATGCGACCGGAAGCTCGCCCCCACCCGGATCGCGCGGCCCTCGCCAGAGCGCTCCTCGTTGAGCGCGCGGACCAGTTCGCCGCGGGCCACCAGCGCGCCGTCGGCCCGCACGCCCACCGGCCCGCCCGTCTCGTGCGCCGCGCCGAAGCCCAGGGCCAGCCCGCCGCCGAACACGCAGGCCATCGTGCCCCAGCTCGGCCACGTCAGGCGGATGCGGATGGGCTTGGGCTGCGGCGGCGCGCGATGGTCGGCCAGCCGCACCACATTGTCCGAGGCGCCGCCCCCGGCCACCATCCGCACAGGTGTTTCGTCATGCAGGCTGGCGACCTCGCCCAGCCGCTCGCGCAGCTTGCGATGGCGCGCCAGGCGGGCGACCAGCAGCGGATCCGACGCCAGCGCCGCCTCGACCTCGGCGCGCCCTTCCGCGTCGAGCTGGCCGTCGAGATAGGCTGTCAGCTTTCCGTCGTCGATCATCGCGCCATGCCTCCCTCGCCGAGGTGATGGAACAGCCAGATACGCCTCCTGACCGGGCTGCTGGTCAAGGCGGTTTTTAACGAAAAACCGGCCTCCCAGGTCGCCCTGGGAGGCCGGATCCGTCGGTTCCGGGGAGGAAGACGGGCCTGGAAGCCCCTATTGGCCCGGCGCGAAGTCCAGGAAGCCGGTGACCGCCCTCATCCGCCCGTCCTCGATGACCGCGAAGTCGGTGCCGCCGGCCACCGGCTCGCCGCCCTCGGGCGACAGGTCCCAGGAGAAGCGGATATTGTCGCCATGGGCGTCCAGCTTGCCGCGCCGGGTGAAGCGGAAGCCGGGGAAGCGGGCCTGGCAACCGGCGATCATCTCGTCGATGCCGGCATGGCCATCGCCGGCCATCATCGGGTCCACATAGCTCGCCTTGGGCGTCCAGGTGCGCGCCACCAGGGTGGCGCGTTCTTCGGCGGCGGTGGCGTTCCAGGCGGCGATATAGGTGTCGACCAGGGCGTCGAGAGGCTGTTGCGACATGGGGAGGTCTCCTGACTGGGGCCGCGGCGATCGCGGCCGACGCCCCGAACCTGACCGACCGCCGCGCGGTCCGCGATTACCCCCGAAGTCATGGAGCGCGTTCCCGCCCCGGGCTAGGTTCGCCCCATGAGCAGATCAGCGACAGCGGTGGGCGACCACCTGCGGGAATGGCGCCAGCGGCGTCGGATGAGCCAGCTGGACCTCGCCTGCGAGGCCGAGATCTCCACCCGCCATCTGAGCTTCCTGGAGACCGGCCGCGCCCAGCCCAGCCGCGACATGGTCCTGCGCCTGGCCGACCAGCTGGAGATCCCGCTGCGCGAGCGAAACGTCATCCTGGTGGCCGCCGGCTTCGCCCCGGTCTTCCCCCAGCGCGCCCTGGACGATCCGGCCCTGGCCTCGGCCCGCAAGGCCGTCGACCTGATCCTGGCCGGCCACGAGCCCTACCCCGCCCTGGCCGTCGATCGCGGCTGGAACCTGGTCGCCGCCAATCGCATGGTCGCGCCCCTGATGAGCCTGGCCGACGCTGAGCTTCTGAAGCCGCCGGTCAATGTCCTGCGCCTGTCCCTGCACCCACGAGGTCTGGCCGCCCACACGGTCAATCTGCACGAATGGCGCGCCCATCTCTTGGAACGCCTGCGCCGCGAGGTGGAGCTGACCGCCGACCGCCAGCTCGGCGAGCTGCTGACCGAGCTCAAGGCCTATCCGATCCCCGGCGGCCAGCCGCCGCGCAAGGCGTCGGAGGAATATGCCGGCGTCGCGACGCCCTTCCAGATGCGTGGGCCAGGCGGCGAGACGCTCTCGTTCTATTCGACCACCACCGTGTTCGGCACGCCGGTCGACATCACCCTGTCGGAACTGACCCTGGAGACCCTGTCTCTTATACACATCTCCGAGCCCACGAGACAAAAGGCAATCC
>CAMFHW010000182.1 GCA_945952175.1 uncultured Phenylobacterium sp.
AAACGGCGGGGGATGTGCAGGCCATCGCCTCGCGCCGCGACACCCTCCGCGACATCTTCTGGCGCACGCAGTCGGACCAGTTGAAGGACTTCAACGCGACGGTCCAGCACCTCTATGACGAGCTGGACACCGTCAACCAGACGCTGAAGGCCGATCTCAAGGCGCTGCAGGACATCGCGAGCGCGCTCAAGCTGGTGACCGAAGTCATCAAGCTGGCGGGGGCCCTGGTGATCGCCGCCAGCGCCTAGGTGCGCGGGCGCGAAATCGGGCCTGAACGCCGCAACGCCCCGGGCGTCAGGTTGGCGACGCGCAGGACCGCGCGGCTCATATGGGCCTGGTCGGCGAAGCCGCAGTCGTGGGCGATGGCGCTGAGCGGGGTGTCGGTGCGCAGCAGGGCGTCGATGGCGTGCTGGGCGCGCTGGGCCAGGCGGTAGGCGGCCGGGGTCACCCCGAACACCTGGCGGAAGCCGCGGCTGACGCTGCCCAGGTGGAGGCCGGCCTGGTGCGACCAGGCCGACAGGCAGAGCGCGGGATCGGCGCGGAGAGCCTGGGCCAGCAGGTCGGGCCAGTCCGACGGGCTGGAGGGCTTGGCCTCCATCTGGGTGAGCAGACTCTCGACGGCGGCCTCGATGTCGCGCTCGGCGAGATGGGCGAGGCGGTCCGGATCGGCGATGCGCCCGTGGGCCGGCGCGCTCCAGACCAGGGGCAGGGGCAGGACCAGCACCTCCGCGCCGGCGCGGTCGAAGCGGTCCAGATGCTGTTCGCAGGCGCGGTGCAGGACCACGTCGCCCGGTTCGCAGCGATGGCGGCCGGTGTCGCCGGCCTCGACATAGCCGCCGCTCAGCACGATGGCGGCGAAGGCTTCGTCGTGGCGGTGGCGGGGCAGGTTCTCGCTGGGCGCGTGGCGCATGCGGCCGGCCTCGGCCGGGCGGGCGGCGGCGTCGGGGTGTGAAGTTGGTTCAAGACCGGCCATGCCCTTCCCACCTAAGACGCAGCTTCGTTGGGTTCAAATGAGGTTGCTGTAATGCGCATGGGCTCGGTCAGTCTGGCGGTCCTGGTTCTGGCGATGGGAGGCGGCGCGCAAGCGGCGCCCGTGGCCCAGACGGTCGAGGCGGTGCTCGCCGCCAACCGCGCGGCGGTGGGCGAGGCGCCCGCCAAGGGGACGGCGCAATACCGCTGGGCCTATGCGGGATCGGGCCTGGCCGGGACGGCGACGCACACCTCCGACGTGGCCACGGGCGCCTATGTGGACAGCCTGTCGGCCGGGGTGCTGTCGACCGGCGAGGGCTTCGACGGCAAGACGCCGTGGATGCGCGACATCTCGGGCGCCAACACCCCGCAGGAGGGCGGCGACCGGGTGATCGTGGCCACCAACACCGCCTATCGCGACGCGAACCTGTGGTGGCGGGCCGACCGCGGCGGCGCCCAGGTGGAGTATCTGGGCCGGGAGCCGCTGGACGGCGTTTCGACCGACCGCATCGCGGTGACGCCGAAGGGCGGGCGGCGGTTCGAGGCCTGGTTCGACGCCGACAGCCACCTGCTGCTGCGCACGGCCGAGCCGAAGATGTTCTTCAAGACGCGGGTCTTCTACGCCGACTACCGGCGCGAAGGGCCGGTGATGGTGGCCCACACTGTGACGTCCGACCCCGGCACGGGCGAGGCGAGCTACGACCACCTGAAGCTGGAAAAGCTGACCTTCGGGCCGGCCCGGCCGCTCAGCGCCTATGCGCGGCCGACCGTGGCGCCGACCGGGGCGAGCCTGGCGGGCGGGGCCTCGAGCCTCACCGTGCCGTTCCGGCTGCTGAACAACCACATCTATGTGCAGGCCAGGGTGAACGGCAAAGGGCCCTACACCTTCATCGTCGACACCGGCGGCCACAACCTCTTGTCGCCGCGGATCGTGGCGGAGGCGGGCCTGCGCAAGGTGGGCGAGATCGCCATGTCCGGCGCCGGCGACAAGACCTCGTCGGGCGGCTTCGCCGAGGGGGCCAATATCGAGGTGGGCGAGGGCGTGAAGCTGGCGAACCAGGTCGCCTTCGTCACTGAGATCTACCGGCCGGAGATCGAGGGCATCCCGGTCGACGGCATGGTGGGCTTCGAGCTGTTCCGCCGCATGGCGGTGACCATCGACTACGGCGCCCAGACCCTGACCTTCACCGATCCGGCGAAGTTCGTCGCACCGA
The DNA here is from genome assembly GCA_945952175.1 of uncultured Phenylobacterium sp. Lineage (GTDB taxonomy): Bacteria > Pseudomonadota > Alphaproteobacteria > Caulobacterales > Caulobacteraceae > Phenylobacterium. The sequence continues at coordinate 2,184 of CAMFHW010000182.1, forward strand.
CGGACGCCGGGGCGGCGATCCCGTTCAAGTTCTACGACCACCTGCCGTTCGTGGCGGGCTTCCTCGACGACATTCCGGCCAATTTCGACATCGACACCGGCTCGCGCTCGGAGATGGACATCACCGGCCCGACGGTGGCGCGCCACAAGCTGAAGGACCGGTTCTCGAAGGGCGTTTCGGCGATCACCGGCTGGGGCGTGGGCGGGCCGTCGCGCTCCTACACCGTGCGCCTGCCCTCGGCGACCCTCGGCGGGGTGAAGGTCGAAGGGCCGACGGCCGGCCTGTCGGAGGACAAGGGCGGCTCGATGAGCGACGGCAACTACCAGGCCAATATCGGCTCCGGCTTCCTGAAGCGGTTCGTGGTGACCTTCGACTACGCCCACCAGCGGATGTGGCTGAAGCCGCTCGTCCCGGCGCCGGTCGACGCCGGGCGGTTCGATCGTTCGGGCATGTGGATCAACGCCGACAAGGGCGGCTACGAGGTGACCGCCGTCTCGGCGGGCGGTCCGGCCGACGAGGCGGGGCTGAAGGCCGGCGACGTGATCGTGACGCTCGATGGCCAGCCGGCCGTGGCCGAGAAGCTGTCGGACGCGCGCATCCTGCTGCGGGCGCGGCCAGCGGGCTCGAAGATCGAGGCCCAGGTGCGCCGCGACGGCGCCGAGCGGACGGTGGCGATCGTCCTGCGCGACCAGATATGATCGCGCCCTGACCTGCGGGAGGCGGTGATGGGCGAGGGACTGACGGGCGGCTGCGCCTGCGGGGCGGTGCGCTACCGGCTGGCGAGCGGGCCGATGTTCGTCCATTGCTGCCATTGCCGCGACTGCCAGCGCCAGACCGGTGGAGCCTTCGCGATCAACGCCCTGATCGAGACGGACCGGATCGAGCTCAATGGCGGCGCGATGGTGGTCGCGACCATGCCCACCGACAGCGGCCGGCCGCACGACCTGCACCGCTGCGCCGCTTGCGGGGTCACCCTGTGGTCGGACTATGGGCGGCGGCGGGTGATGAGCTTCCTGCGCGTGGCGACCCTGGACGACCCGCCCGCGCTCAAGCCCGACGTGCACATCTTCACCCGCACCAAGCTGCCCTGGGTGGAGGTGAGCGGCGCGCCGAGCTTCGAGGTCTATTACGACATGGCCGAGCTCTGGCCGCCCGAGAGCCTGGCGCGGCGTCGGGCGTTGCTGGGGAACGGCTAGGTTGAAGGCGCGAAGGCGAGAGACGCCTTCCTCCTAGTCGTCATCGCCGGCCTTGCGCCCGCGACCCATACGCGTCGGAGGCCGAGGCAAATCCCCGATCGCCGAGAACATGGGTGGCCGGGACAAGCCCGGCCATGACGTCGGGGGGCTCACGCGTCAGGCGTTGAAGTTCAGCTTCAGGCCCGGCCGCGGCCACTTGGCCTTGAAGAGCTTGCCGGTGGCCGAGCAGGTGACCCAGGCGGTGGTCATGTCCGGGCCGCCGAAGCAGATGTTGGTCACGATCAGGTCGGGGAAGGCGTAGTGCTCGAACTGGCCCGAGGGCTGGATGGCGGTGATCCCGCCATTGATGATGGTGGCCACGCAGACCCGCCCGTCGGCCTCGACCGCCAGGCTGTCGAACAGCTGGTAGCCCGGCATGTTGGCGACCACGTTACCGGGCGCGAACCCGGCGGGCGGGGCGAGTTCGCCGGGCTTGGCGACGTCGAACGACCAGAGCCGGCCGAGCTGGGTGTCGGCCAGGTAGACCGTCTTCTCGTCGGGGCTGAGACCGATGCCGTTGGGCGAGATCAGGTGGTCGCGCTGGCGGCTGATGTGGGACCCGTCGGTCTTGGCGTAGTAGATCGCGCCGAACTTGCGGCCCTCGGGCGTCGAGCAGCCGTGGTCGGAGAACCAGAAGCCGCCCTGCTTGTCGAAGACGATGTCGTTGGGGCCGACCAGCTTCTTGCCGTCGCACTCGGTGTATAGCGTCTTCAGCTCGCCGGTCTTGAGGTCAAAGCGCTGGATGTAGCCGCCGGTGTGGCTGGGCGGGGTGGGGCCGGGGATGGTCATCCCCTGGTTCTCCAGCCACTCGAACGAGCCGCCGTTGTTGGTGATGTAGATGGCGCCGTCCGGCCCGATGGCCGCGCCGTTGGGGCCGCCGCCGGTCTCGACCACGATCTCCTTGGATCCGTCCGGCTTCACGCGGGTCAGGGTCTGGCGCTTGATCTCGGTCAGGATCACCGAGCCGTCGTTCATGGCGATGGGGCCTTCCGGAAACTGGAAGCCCTCGGCGATCAGCTGCATGTCCATGGCGCGTATCCCTCCCATTCGGCCGGTCGATCCGGCTCTCGGCGGGCGGCACTATGGCCGATCCTCCCCCAAGGGAAACAAGCGGTTTCCGTCCGGCCGGCGCGGATTCCTCAGCGACGCTCCAGCACGCGGATGGTGAAGGGATAGTCGTCGCCCTCGCCGGCCGGATAGGCCTTGGATCGCACCTCGGTCCACTTGCTCTCGTCGAAGCCCTTCAGGATCACGTCGCCTTCGATCTCGGCGTCGATGTCGGTGATGTAGATGCGGCGCGCGCGGGTCAGGGCCAGCTCGAACAGCGAAGCTCCGCCGATCACGCAGACCTCGTCGCGGCCGTCGTCCTCGGCCTGCTCGCGGGCGATCTCGACGGCCTCCGAGAACTCCTCGCAGACCACGCAGCCCTTGGGCTCGAAGGACCCGTCGCGGGAGAGCACGATGTTGGTGCGGCCGACCAGGGGCCGCTTGGGCAGGCTCTCCCAGGTCTTGCGGCCCATGATCACCGGCTTGCCCATGGTCACGGCGCGGAAGTTGGCGAGATCGGTCTTCAGCCGCCAGGGCAGGGTCCCGTCCCGGCCGATCACGCCGTTGCGGGCGCGGGCGATCGGGCCCGCCGCGAGGATGACTTGGTTCATGGAAGTATTTTAGCCTGACTCGGAGCGGGGATTTCGGGGCAGGAAAACAATTCCGGCCCGAACGGTCCCGCCGCCGCTGAAGATCGGGAATTGTTATCCTGTCCCCGAAATCCGGCTCACACCGCGATCGGCGCGGCGATCTTTTCGTGGGCCTTGTAGCCGCGGATCTTGAAGTCCTCGTAGTCGAAGCCGAACAGGTCGTCCTTGTCGGCGATCTCGAGGGTCGGGAAGGGCAGGGGCTCGCGCGCGATCTGCTCGCGGGCCTGGTCGAGGTGGTTCAGATAGAGGTGAGCGTCGCCCAGGGTGTGGACGAACTCGCCGGGCTGGAGACCGACCGCCTTGGCCATCATCGCGGTCAGCAGGGCGTAGGAGGCGATGTTGAACGGCACGCCCAGGAAGACGTCCGCGGAGCGCTGGTAGAGCTGGCAGCTCAGCTTTCCGTCGGCCACGAAGAACTGGAACAGGCAGTGGCAGGGCGGCAGGGCCATGTCGTCGACGTCGGCCGGGTTCCAGGCCGAGACGATGTGGCGGCGGCTGTCGGGGGTCCTCTTGAGGCTTTCGACCACATTGGCGATCTGGTCGATCACCCGGCCGTCCGGGGCGGTCCAGGAGCGCCACTGCTTGCCGTAGACCGGGCCGAGCTCGCCGTCGGGAGCGGCCCATTCGTCCCAGATGCTGACCCCGCGCTCCTGCAGCCACTTCACATTGGTGTCGCCGCGCAGGAACCAGAGCAGTTCCAGGATGATCGACTTCCTGTGCAGCTTCTTGGTGGTCAGCAGGGGGAAGCCCTGGGCCAGGTCGAAGCGCATCTGGCGGCCGAAGACGCCCAGCGTGCCGGTGCCCGTGCGGTCGCCGCGCTGGACGCCGTTCTCCAGGATGTCGCGCAGCAGGTCGAGATACTGCCGCTCAGGATGGGCGGCGAGCGGCTCGGGCTGGAGGATGCGCGCGGGGGCGTTCATGCGCCGAAGGGTACGGCGGCGCGGGTGATTCGCCCATGCGACGCGCAGTGTTGTCCCCGGGTTCCACATCCCGGGTGGAACGCCGCAGCTACTGGGTGCGCTGCATCAATTCTCTCGACGTGAGGGTGCGTTTCTGGTTTGGAATTTCCAAACTCCTAATTCCCGAGGTTCAGTTCATGTTCGTGACCGCTCTGGCCGCCGGCCTGCTGATGTTCGCCGACGCCACCCCGGCCGCCCAGTCCCAGGCTCCCGCCGCCGAAGCCAAGCCCGCCATGCAGAAGGTCTGCACCAAGGTGCGCTCGACCGACAGCAACATGCCGCGCACCACCTGCAAGATGGTTCCGGTGAAAACGGACGAGGTGGCCAAGGCCGCCGACGACGCCCAGAAGCCCGCGTCGGAGTGACGCGGGGCCGTTAACGGCCGTCGATCAAACCTTGAGCAGGGCGGGGGATTTCGCCCGCCAAAGCGTCATCTGCGGGCGAACCATGCTCGCGGACGCGACGAATCTTGTCGCGAGCGGTCGCGAGATGTCACATAACGTGACTATTCGTTAACACTTGAGGTTCGTCCTTCCATGTTCGTGACCGCTCTGGCCGCCGGCCTTCTGATGTTCGCCGACGCCACCCCGGCCGCGCCGGCCGCCGCCAAGCCCGCCATGGAGCGGGTCTGCACCAAGACCAAGCAGGACAACACCAACATCCCGAAGGTGAGCTGCTACATGAAGGCGGTGAAGCCCGCCGTCGCCTCCACTGAAGTCGCCAAGGTCGGCGAAACCGCCGACGCCTCCACCACTCACTAAGCCGTTCCACGGGCCGACCGGGGGCCGGCCCGCCTTTCCTCATCCCGAGAAGCCGCCGCCGTCGAGGAACGCCTGTTCCTCGGCGGTCGTGTCGCGTCCCAATGCTGCATTGCGGTGAGGGAAGCGGCCGAACCGCACGATGATGTCGCGGTGGATGTTGGCCCACTTCAGCGTGTCGATGTCGCCGGCGTCGTCGCGCAGGCGCTCGCACAGCCGCACGCTCTCGTCCTGGTCGGCCAGGTCCTCCGAATGCTCGAACGGCAGGTAGAAGAACGGGCGCAGGGCCGTGTCATGCGCCAGGTCGTGGCCGCGGGCGACCGCCTGGCGGGCGAAGGCGCGGGCCTTGCCGTCGGTAGCGAACTGGTGGGCCGAGCCGCGATAAAGATTGCGCGGGAACTGGTCCAGCAGCAGCAACAGGGCCAGCGCCCCCTCCGGATCGCCGATCCAGGCGTCGTACTCGCCGCGGGCGGCCGCGTGATGGGTCGGCTCGTATTTCAGCCGGATCGTGTCATCGAAGCCGTCCGACTTGGCGAACCACTTCTTGGGCCCGGCGGCGCGCCAGAACTGGGTGACGTCGTTGGGATTGGCGGGCATCGGGCCTCCGGCGGGTGATGCGACTAGGTCGGCTGGCCGACACCTTTCGTTCAAGCTGGGTTCAGTTTGCAAGGCGCAAACCTGCGGACAAGAGGGCAAGCAACCCGCCCGCGTCCGCAAGGGCCGGGCCCATCGAGTAAGACCATGAAGACGGTGATGACAGGCGCCCTGGCGCTGGCCTTGATGGTCGGGACGGCCGGCGCGGCCCTGGCCCAGGAAGGCCCGGCGGGCGATCACGACCGCTGGCACGACGCCGGCGACCGGCCCCGGCCGCCGCAAAGGAGCGAGGCTCCGCGTCCGGCGCCACAGCCACAACAGCAGCCGCAGCAGGCCCCGCGCGCCGAGGCCCCGCGTCCGCAGCCCCAGGCCCAGGCGCCCTCGCAACCCGGCCCTGGCGGCTGGCAGCGCGGCCCCGACG
>CAMFHW010000183.1 GCA_945952175.1 uncultured Phenylobacterium sp.
TCACCAGCAGCAGACCGGTCTCGTCGGGGGCGCACCGGATGGCGTAGCCGTCGGCGCCCGAAACAACTTGCTGCGCTTCGGGATCCCATCGGACGACCTCGACGGTCGCGCTGCCCGGGAGCGGCCGGCCCAGCGATCCGGGCGCGGCCCCTTCGATATATATCAGGACATCACGATCAGAACGACGCGGCGGTTCTGGGCCCGGTTGGCACGGGTCTTATTATCCGTGACCGGATCCTTCTTGCCGTAGGAGATGGTCGACATCCGGTTGAGCGCGATGCCCTGCTTGCTCAGATAGCGGCGGACGGCTTCCGCCCGCTCTTCGCCGAGGCGCAGGTTGTAGTCGGCGCCGGCGCGGCTGTCGGTGTGGCCCTGGATCTCCACATAGACATTCTTGTTGTCGCTCTTCAGCCGGTCGGCGACCTGGGCCAGTCGCGACTGTGCTTCGGCCGACAACTCGTACTTGTCGGAGGCGAACTTCACCGCGTCGTCGGACAGCACGACGCTGTAGAGGAACTTGCCTTCGGCGAGCTTGCCGGCGGCGATCGCGCGGTCGAGGGCTTCCTGGCTGGTCTTGTCCAGCTTCGCCAGGTGGCCGTCATGCTGGGCCACTTGGTTCGACACCGGGTTCACCGCGTTGGCGACGCTCTCGTTGACGAACTTCTTGGTCGCGCACCCGCCGAGCGCGAGGGCGGCGACAGCGAGGACCGCCGCGGATTTCAAGGCCGTACGGCCGGCGGTCGAGGGATTCAGCATAGTCTCTCCTAGTCTGCGTCACCCCGACATCCCGACGCTGTAGGGCGCGCGGTGTTCGGGGAAAGGCATGGTCGCGGCGGAAAAGTGGCGCCGTCCTCCAATAATGAACAATTCGTTAATTTGTGCCGCGATCAATCCGGCTTTCCGGTCTCCAGCAGCTTGTGCAGCCGCTCGACCTGTTCGCCCAGCACCCGATCGAAGGGCTTGGCGAACTGCTCCGCCAGCCCGCCCTTGGCGTAGCCGCCGACGTCGTAGGTGGCGGTGAGCGTGGTCGTTCCGTCCTTTTCGGCGACGGCGAAATCGAGGTGTCCGGTCGCGCCGGTGAACTGGCCGGGCCCCAGCGCGCCCGACAGGTGCAGGCGCTGGCCGCCGTCGTGATAGACGATCTCCATGTGCCGGACCTCGCCCTTGGGCAGGGTCTCGCAGAAGCAGTGATCCTTCAGGTCCATGCGCAGGTTCTTGGCCGCGCCCGACCAGGTATGGGCCGAGTTCCACCAGTCCGCGGGCTTCAGCAGGGCCGCATAGACCTTGTCGGCGCTGGCCTTGACGGTGAAGGTGTGGCGGATCTCGAAGCCCGCCGCGGATTGGTCGACGATCTCGGCGCGCGCCGCGCCACAAAGGGCGAGGGCGCAGAGCCCCGCCAGCACTGGGATCTTCATGGGAAGTCCCCCTTTTCCCTAAGCCTGCTCGAAGCTTAGCGGCCCTCCCCAGAACGTCTCAACCAGGATGTGCTGGGCGCCGGGCTTTCCGGTCGTCAGGAAGGTTCGGCCGCCGCTGTCGCCGGCCAGGTATTCGGGGTGCTTGGCGAGATAGGCGGCCAGCGCGTCGGCGGTCGCCTGGGGCTGGTGGATCAGCGGCGTGCCGGGCTTCAGCGCCGCTCGGAACATGTCGGCCACCATCTCGTAATGCGTGCAGCCCAGGATCGCCCGGTCCGGCGCACGCCCGATCCGGGTGGTCACCGCCTTCACATGCGCCTCGACCGTGGTGGCGAGTTCGACCGCGCCGGCCCCCGCCTCGATCATCCGCGCCAGCTCCGGACAGGGCTCGACGAACACCGCCACGTCCTGCCGCCGCTTGTCGATCTCGATCTCGTAGACGCGGGACCTGGCGGTGGCCGGCGTCGAGAACACCGCCAGGATGTCCAGTTTCTCGACCTTGTCGCCACGCCGCTCGGCCTCGTGCTCCCAGGGCAGGCCGGTGGCCGCCTCGATGGTCGGCACGATGATGCCCAGCACGTTGACCGGGCGGCCCAGCGTCTTGCGATAGCCCGGGAGCCAGGTCTGCTGCAGGCGGCGCAGCGCGATGGCCGAGGCCGTGTTGCAGGCCAGGACCACCAGGTCGCAGCCCGCGGCGAACAGCCGCTCGCAGCCGGCCCGCGTCAGGTCGACGATCGCCTCGCCGTCACGCCCGCCGATGGGGGCGTTGACCTGGTCGGCGAGGTAGACGAAGTCGGCGTCCGGGAACCGGTCGACCAGCCTGCGATGGACGGTGAGCCCGCCGACCCCGGAATCGAATACGCCTATGGCCATGCCGATCAGTTAGCCCGGCGCGGTCCGCGACGCCAGGGTCCGGGAATCCCACGACTTTTGATAACGGTGTTCAAAAAACCTGATACCGGTGTCCGTTTTCGGGTTGACACATATGTCAGCCTGACAGAAAAGCCCCGCCCTGTTCAGTACTGCGGCGCCCTGCCGCGGGGATAGCGGCCCGCCCCCATGGTCGCGACCCTTGTGTTTTTTGCGTTCTCCCCAACGACCCGGATACCAGCCCAATGACACATCCCCTCCGCGCGAGCGCGGAACCCAACTGCGATTCCGACTGGTCCATAGGCGTCGACGTCGACCTCCAGACCGCGCTGGCCCTGGCCCGCGCGTCGACCCAGGCCCTGTTGCACCTGTCGCCCCTGTCCCACCGCGAGATCACCGAGGCCCTGGCCCTGGAGATCCGCGACCTCGAGCGCAAGGGCGACCCGCTCTCGCTCGCCGCGGCCAACGCGGTGCGCAAGCACCTGCCGGAAGCCGCCTGAGACTGACGCCGCGGGAGGGCTGACCGTTTGCGCGTAAATCTCGAGGCCAGGGCCGCCAACGCCGAGCAACGCCGGGCCCGCACCCGGCTGCGCCTGCTGGAGGCGGCCCTGGCCGTGATCGCCGAAAAAGGGCCGGATCAGGCGTCGGTCGAGGATTTCGTGGCGGCGGCGGGCGTCTCCCGCGGCACCTTCTACAATTACTTCCCGACCGTCGAAGACCTGCTGGAGGCGCTGAACAGCCATCTGGCCGAGACCTTCGACACCGAGATCGGCCGCATCACCGAAGGCGTGCGCGATCCCGCCCTGGGCCTGGCCCTGCTGGTGCACGCGGCCTTCCAGATCGTCACCCACGACCCGATGCGCGGCTGGGTGGCGCTGCGCATCTTCGGCACCTCGGCGCCCCGCCACCAGCTGCTGGCGACCCGGTTCGACGCCATCTTCGGCTGGGCGGTCGAGCGCGGCCGGTTCCGGCCCGCCGTGGCCGACGCGGCGCGCAACCTGCTGTTCGGCGCCGTGCGGATGGCCCAGGCCGAGGTGCTGTCCAAGCGCGCCGACCTCGACCACGTCACCGACCTCGTGCGCCTCATCCTCACCGCCTACGGCCTGGAGGCCCAGGAGGCCGCCGAGATCAGCCGCCAGGCCCAGGAGCGCTGTCGTAACGAGTTACATTACAGCCCTGTCATGTGACCGGGCGCGGGCTTGTGCATAAGGTCGCCGGACCTTGCCCGCCGCTTCCGGAGACCTCATGCAACGGCGCACCTTCCTGGCGGCTTCCGCCGCCCTCGCCGCGTCCACCGCCATGTCGAAGACCGCCCTCGCCGCCGACGCCAATGTCCTGATGGCCCCCTGGACGGGCCCCTATGGCGGCGTGCCCGCCTTCGACAAGGTCAAGACCGCCGACTTCGTTCCGGCCCTGACCGCCGCCATGGCGCAGGAGCGCGCCGAGGTCGAGGCGATCGCCAACGTCAGGTCCGCGCCCACCTTCGAGAACACCATCGCCGCCCTGGAGAAGTCCGGCCGCGCCAACTATCGGGTCCAGACCTACTACTACATCTGGTCGGGCACGCTCTCGACGGCGGAGGTCCGCGCGGTCGAGACCGAGATGGAGCCCAAGCTCGCCGCCCACGGCGACGCCATCCTGCAGAACGCCGCGCTCTTCTCCCGCATCGAGGCGGTCTACAACGCCCGCTCCGGCCTCACCCCCGAGCAGCAGCGCCTGACCTGGGTCTACTGGAACCGCTTCACCCGCGCCGGCGCCAAGCTGTCGCCGACCGCCAAGGCCCGCGTCGCGGCGATCAACCAGGAGCTCGCCGGGCTCTTCACCAAGTTCAACCAGAACCTGCTCGCCGACGAGACGGACTATGTCCTCTACCTGTCGACCGAGGCCGAGCTCGGCGGCCTGCCGGCCGACATCCGCGCCGCCGCGGCCTCCGCCGCCGAGCAGAAGGGCCAGAAGGGCAAGTGGGCGATCCTCAACACCCGCTCCTCGATGGACCCGTTCCTGACCTATTCGACCCGCCGCGACCTGCGCGAGAAGGTCTGGCGCACCTTCTATTCCCGCGGCGACAACGGCGACGCCCACGACAACAACGGCATCATCAAGCAGATCCTCAAGTTGCGGGCCGAGCGCGCCAAGCTGCTGGGCTTCCCCACCCACGCCCACTGGCGCGTGGCCGACGCCATGGCCAAGACGCCCGAGAACGCCATGGGCCTGATGATGCGGGTCTGGCCCTCGGCCATCGGCCGCGTGCGCCAGGAAGTGGCCGAGATGCAGGCCATCGCCGACGCCGAGAAGGCCGGCGTCAAGATCGAGCCCTGGGACTATCGCTACTACGCCGAGAAGGTCCGGGCCGCGAAATACGACCTCGATATGAACGAGGTGAAGGCCTACCTGCAGCTCGACAAGCTGCGCGAGGGCATGCACTGGGCGGCCGGCGAGCTCTACGGCTTCAAGTTCACGCCGATCTCGAACGTGCCGGTCCAGCACCCCGACGTCCGCGTCTGGGAGGTCACCCGCGACGGCAAGCATGTCGGCCTCTGGTACTTCGACCCCTATGCCCGCGACGGCAAGCGCTCCGGCGCCTGGATGAACGCCTATCGCGACCAGGAGCGGTTCGCGGGCGAGGTGACGACCATCGTCTCCAACAACGCCAACTTCGTGAAGGGCGCCGACGGCGCGCCGGTCCTGGTGTCCTGGGACGACGCCATCACCATGTTCCACGAGTTCGGCCACGCCCTGCACGGCCTGAACTCCGACGTCACCTATCCGACCCTGTCCGGCACCAACGTCGCCCGCGACTATGTGGAATTCCCCTCCCAGCTCAACGAGAACTGGCTGCCGACGCCACAGGTGCTGAACCGGTTCGCCCTGCACCACCAGACCGGCAAGCCGATCCCGCCGGAGCTGGTGGCCAAGATCAACAAGACCCACACCTTCCGGAAGGGCTTCGACGTCACCGAGTACCTCGCCTCGGCCCTGATCGACATGAAGCTGCACCTGGCTGGCGACGCCGAGATCGATCCGAAGGCCTTCGAGAAGGACGAGCTCGCCAAGCTCGACATGCCGCACGAGCTGCCGATGCGCCACCGCACGCCGCAGTTCCAGCACATCTTCGCCGGCGACGGCTATTCGGCCGGCTACTACTCCTACCTCTGGTCGGAAGTGCTGGACCACGACGCCTTCGAGGCGTTCGAGGAGGCCGGCGGGCCCTACGACAAGGCCGTCGCCAAGCGCCTGCACGACAAGATCATGAGCCGCGGCAACACGGTCGACCCCGCCGACCAGTACCGCGCCTTCCGCGGCCGCGACCCGGACGTGAAGGCCTATCTGCGCGACAAGGGCTTCCCCACCTAGCCGCCGACGAAAGGCGGGGCCCCAAGCCGAGGTCGGGGCCGGCGGCTGACTCAGCTTGGGTCCCGGCTTTCGCCGGGCCCTACCCGAACAGATCGCCCTGCGCCGCCGCGGCCGCGCCTTCGATGGCCAGGAGCTTCAGCTTGGTCCTCTGGCCGCCGCGCGCGGAGAAGCCGCCGAGCTTGCCGCCCGCCGCCGTCACCCGATGGCAAGGCACCACGATCGGCCAGGGGTTCGCGCCCATGGCCGCGCCCACGTCGCGGGCCAGCAGCCTGTCGCCCAGCCGCGTGGCGATCTCGCCATAGGTGATGGTCTCGCCGGGCGGCACGGCGCGGGCGATCTCGTAGACCCGACGGTTGAACTCCGGCACCCGGCTCTCGTCGATCTGCACGTCCAGCAGGTCCGGCTTCTCGCCCTCCAGCAGCCGGCGGATATCCGCCTCGGCCGCCGCCACCCTGGGCGGCGCCGCATCGGCCTCGACCACGCCGGGGAAGCGCTGATGCATCCGCTTGCGAACCGCCTCGGCGTCACGCTCGGGCAGGTGCGCGCCGATCAGCCCCTGGTCGCCCCAGGCGAACCCGGCCCAGCCAAGCACCGTCTCGAAGATGTGGAAGGCTTGGGTCATGGCCTGGAACATAGGCCCGCGCCGTCGCCCTCGCTGGCGGTTTTCGGACATCCATGCCCCCTCCGGACGCCTCGCGCAACGGAGTGACCCCACAACCTGCCAGGCCGCGACGCCGCTTGACACTGACCGCCGGTCAGTAGTTAATGACTTTCGGTCATTAGGAAGGGATCCATGGTCAAGCCGACGCGGCGGCGCCTCACGCCGGAGGCGCGCAGACTCGAGATCATCGAGGCCGCCGAGCGCCTGCTTCAGGCGCACGGCCCCCATGTACGGGTCGAGGACGTGGTGCGTGAGGCGGGTGTCGCGAAGGGCACCTTCTTCCTCTACTTCCCCTCGTGGGACGATCTGCTGGAGACGGTCCGCAAGCGCCTGGTCTCGGAGTTCGACACCACCCACCCGGAGCCTGCCGAAGTCGAAGGGCCGATCGACTGGCCCAACCTGGTGGAGACCCAGGCCGCCGCCTTCATCGATTTCACGCTGTCGCGCCGCAACATCGGCGAGACCATCTTCCATTCCGAGTTCGCCGAGCGCCGGCCCCTGGCCGACAACGGCGTCCAGCGGCTCGGCGCCGTGATCCGCGCGGGCCAGGCGGCCGGCGCCTTTGGCCCGGTCGACCCCGACCCCACCGCGCGGCTGCTGTTCGCCGCGATCCATGACGCGGCCGACGCCGTCGCCGGCGGCGCGCATCGCGAAACCGTCATCTCGGCGCTCCAGGTTCTGCTGCGGCGGGCCCTGGCGCCGATCCCCAGGGAGGAACACCCATGAGCGAGAGCACCGTGAACCTGCGTTACATGGTCGACGACGTGCAGGCCTGCGTCGACTGGTATGTCGGGGCCTTCGGCTTCAAGCCGGTGATGAACGCGGCCCCGGCCTTCGCCTCGGTCGAGAAGGGCCCGCTACGATTGCTGCTGAGCGGGAAGACGAGTTCGGCGGGCCGGCCGATGCCAGACGGTCGCCAGCCCGTGGCCGGCGGCTGGAACCGGTTCCAGGTCATCGTCGAGGACATTGGAGCCGAGGTGGAACGCCTGCGCGGCGCCGGCGTGACGTTCCGCAACGACATCCTCAGCGGCCCCGGTGGCTCGCAGATTCTGGCCGAGGACCCGTCCGGCAATGTGGTGGAGATCTTCCAGCCGGCCCGCGTCGCCTGAAGCGAATGCTCCCCGGCGTCATGCCGGGCGTAGCGAAGCGAAGACCCGGGACCCAGGGGGGCCATACTGCAGAACCTGCTGGGTCCCGGCCCTACAACCCGCAAGCGGGCTTCCGGCCGGGATGACGAATGCGTGAGACATCCGACCCGCCCGGTTCGCCGCTCGAGGTCTTCCTCGCCTTCCTGCGGCTGGGCCTCACCTCGTTCGGCGGCCCCGTCGCGCATCTGGGCTATTTCCGCGAGGCCTTCGTCGTGCGCCGCCGCTGGCTGGACGAAGCCGCCTATGCCGACATCGTCGCCCTGTGCCAGTTCCTGCCCGGCCCGGCGTCGAGCCAGGTGGGCCTGACCC
>CAMFHW010000184.1 GCA_945952175.1 uncultured Phenylobacterium sp.
GGCGATAGGCGAGGCTTCCCCTGGCCGGCGTGTCCGACAGGGCGCCCGGTGCGAGATGGAGGCGCCGTGTGCGGACGCTCGGGTCCGGCCAGCGCGGGGCGGCGGCCCAGCGGCCGGGAATGTCGCCCATGCCGGTCTCGGCGGGCGTCGCATAGGCGATGAAATAGCGGACGGCGGGGGCGTCCATGACCCCGTTGGCCTCGCCCGCCAGCCAATGGCGCCACCAGCGGCCCTCCTCCGCCGCCCAGTCGACGCCGGGACCCGGCTGGGCGAGGTCCGGATAGATGTGGCCCCAGGGCCCGATCAACGCCTTGGTCGGCGCGGTCATGCCGCGCAGCAGGCGGTCGGCCGACTGGGCGTAGGCGTCGGTCCAGCCGTCCACCACATAGGTGGGGCAGGCGATGGCGGACGGGTCCAGGCCGACCGAGCCGTGGCGCCAATAGGCGTCGTTGGCGTCGTGCTGCAGCCAGCGCGCGGCGATGGAGGGCGTGGCGGCTAGGCGGGCGCGCCAGAGGCTCTCCCAGCGGTCGCCGACGATCTGCGGATCGGGCGGGGCGCTCATCACCATCTCGAACCCCACCGCCCATTTGAGATTGGTGAGGCCGGGCATGCCGCCGACATAGTGGGCGTCGTTGGCGAAGCGCATGTCGGTGGCGCACATGGGCGCGATCGCCTTGAGGGCCGGCGGCCGGCGGGCCGCAACCTGCAGCGCGGAGAAGCCGCCCCAGGAGATGCCGCGCATGCCCACCGCGCCGTTGCACCAGGGCTGGGCCGCCAGCCAGGCGATGATGTCCTCGGCGTCGCGCTGTTCGCCCTCCAGATATTCGTCGGTCAGCACCCCGTCCGAGGCGCCCGAGCCACGGATGTCGACCCGGGCGAAGGCTATGCCCTGGGCCGCAAGGGTCCGGCCCCAGCGGTCGTCGAGCACGCGGTAGCGGTCGAAGGTGCGATAGGGGATGTATTCCAGCACCACCGGGTAGCGGCCGCCGGTGGGGCCCTTCGGCAACCAAAGGCGCGCGGCGAGGTTCAGGCCGTCGCGGGTGCGGATCCAGACCGGCTCGCGCACCTCGACGGATAGCCGGGCGGGCGGGGGCTCGGGCGCCGCGACGGCCGCGGTTCCCGCGAACAGGGGCGTGGTCAGGCCGGCCAGCAAGGTGCGGCGTCTCGGTCTCAGCATCACCCCTCCCGTCGGCCGCGGCGCTTCCCGCAGGCGCCGGGATACCTATCGCCTGAAATCCGGCTAGGCTCGCGCCGAAATTGGTTCAGCGGGGGAGATTCTCATGCGGCTTTCACGGCGGGGCTTTGGGCTCGGGGTGGCGGGCGTCGCCGTGGCGGGTGCGGCGCGGGCGGCCGGGCCGGCGAGCGGAAGCGATGCGGGCCTGACCGCTTTCCTCGACGCGGCCTTCGAGCAGGAGCTGGCCCTGGAGCCCGAGCGGCTGTCCTATATGGGCCGCAAGACCGCCTATGACCGCCTGACCGACCGCACGGAGGCGGGGCGGGCCGCCCGGTTGGCCTGGCGGCGCAAGAGCGTGGCCGAGATGAAGCGGCGGTTCGATCCGGCCAGGCTCGGCGACGAGGCGCGGGTCTCCTACGACATCTGGGCGCTGGAGCTGGGTCGGGCGGAAGAGGCCTATCGCTGGCGCGACCACGTCTATGTGTTCGACCGCAGCGGCGACCACACCGGCCTGCCGAACTTCATGATCAACATCCACCGCGTCGACACGCCGGCCGACATGGAGGCCTATGTGGCGCGGCTGGCGGCGATCGGCCCGGCGCTGGACGTCGATCTCGACCTGGCCCGGCGCGCGGCCGCCGCCGGGGTGCGGATGCCGCGCTTCTCCTACGAGCAGTCGCGCACCGAGGTGAAGCGGGTGACGACCGGCGCGCCGTTCGACGGCGGGCCCGACTGCGCCCTGTTCGCCGACGCCAAACAGAAGGTCGCCGCGCTCAAGGCGGCCGGCAAGATCGACGACGCCAAGGCCGCCGCCCTGGTCGCGGCGGCGAGCCAGGCGATGACCGGCAAGATGAAACCCGCCTATGACCGGCTGGACGCGTGGTTGGCGCAGGACATGGCTCACGCCTCGGCCGAGCCGCAGGGGGCGGGCGCCCTGCCGAACGGGCAGGCCTTCTACGCCGCCATGCTGCGCCAGCAGACCACCACGGAGATGAGCGCCGAGGAGATCCACGCGCTGGGCCTGGCCGAGGTGAAGCGCATCCGCGCGGAGATGGAGGCGCTGAAGGCCAAGATCGGGTTCGCCGGGACGCTGGAAGAGTTCTTCGTCTTCATGCGCACGGACGACCGCTTCTATGTGAGCAACGACGATGCGGGGCGGGCGAAATACCTGGATCTGGCGCGGGGCTATCTGGCCGGGATGAAGGCGCGGTTGCCGGAGTTCTTCGGGCGGTTGCCGAAGACCGACCTGGTGGTGAAACGCGTCGAGCCCTATCGCGAGGAACCGGGCGGGGCGGCGCACTACTCGTCCGGCGCGCCGGACGGCTCGCGGCCGGGGACCTTCTATGTCCACCTGGCCGACACGCGGGCCACCCCGCTCTACGAGATCGAGGGCACGGCCTATCACGAGGGCTGGCCGGGGCATCACCTGCAGATCTCGCTGGCCCAGGAGATGACCGGCCAGCCGGTGTTCCGCACCCAGTACAACTACGGCGCCTATGCCGAGGGCTGGGGGCTCTATGTGGAGCGGATGGCCAAGGAGGAGGGGTTCTATGTCGACCCCTACAGCGACTTCGGCCGGCTGGGCCGGGAGATCTGGCGGGCGATCCGGCTGGTCGTGGATACCGGCATCCACGCCAAGGGCTGGAGCGAGGCGCAGGCCTTCGCCTTCTACACCGCCAATTCGCCCCAGCCGGTGGGGAAGATCCGCTCGGAGATCCGCCGCTACTTCGTCAGCCCCGGCCAGGCCTGCGCCTACAAGGTCGGCATGATGAAGATCCTGGCCCTGCGGGAAGAGGCCAGGACGGCGTTGGGCGCCCGCTACGACAAGCGCGCCTTCCACGCCGTCGTGCTCGGCGCGGGCGGTCTGCCCCTGCCGGTGCTGGAGGTCCGCGTGCGCCGCTGGATCAAGACGCAGGCGGCCTAGGCGCAGCAAAAGGGCCCATGCTTCTCGGGAAAGCATGGGCCCTCGTTTGGATCGCCTGGGTCGGGGGGCGATTGGGCGATCCGGGCTCGCGCCTCGTGACGACAGCCATTGGCCGAGAGCGCAGGTGTTCAATTCACGCGGCCTCCCCGCGTTCCGAGGCCCTATGCGCGGTTATGACGAATTAGGACGGCGCTCGCCGGGGCGGGGGTGCGCCAATGGCGCGCGGGACATCGAGTTTCGTCGCGCTGTCGTGCAATGGCCGCATTTCGTGGCATAAAACGCCCCGTCGGTTCCCCGCCGGCGCCATCCGATCCCGTTCGATGAGGCAAACCCAGGCGATGGCCTTCGCGCGCTGCATCCTTTCCGCATTCGCCGCCGCCGCGGCGCTGAGCCTTTCCGTCCCGGCCCTGGCCGCCACCGCCAATCCGGCGCCGCCGCAGCAGCGGATCGAGGTCGGCCACATGATGGGCCGCTGGTACGAAGTGGCGCGCCTGCCCAACAAGACCCAGCACGACTGCCAGGCCGGCACCTCGGACTGGGTGAAGTCGGAGGACGGTTTCGCCGTGGTGCAGACCTGCCATCGCGGGTCCGTGAGCGCGCCGGCCACCGAGTGGAAGGCCAGGGCCAAGGTGATCGACCCCTCGACCAACGCCCGGTTCAAGATGACCTTCTTCGGGGGGCTGCTGTCGCAGGAATACTGGGTGCTGGACAGCCGGCCGGACCAGGGCTGGCTGATCCTGGCGACGCCGGGCGGCCATTTCCTTTGGCTGATGTCGCAGAAGCCGAACCTGCCGACCCCTGTGAAGAACCAGGCGATCGCCCGCATCCGCCAGCTCGGCTACGACGTGGCGGCGCTGGAGTTCCCGCAACCCGCGCGGAACTGACGGTTTCCAACCCTCGCCGTCATCCTGGCCCTCTCAACACCGTCATCCTAGGCCTTGTGCCTAGGATCCCTGCTTCAGCTTGCTGGGCGAGGATCAGAAGGGCGTTGGCCTCGCCGCTTCTTCCGTTGGCCCATTGCCCGCCGAGAGAGGGATCCTAGGCACAAGGCCTAGGATGACGGTTTGGTGGCGGTCACAACGCTGACGCTCTTGATTCCGGAACGAAGCCGGAACATGGTTTCGGGCATGGACGTTCCGATCCTTTCCCGGCCGGAGATCACCGCCAGCGTGACGCGCGGCGCGGCGCGGCTGCTGGCCGACCTGGGCTATGCGCCTCTGACCGAAGTGACGCTGCCCAACGGCCGGCGCGCCGACCTGATGGCGCTGTCGGCGCGGGGCGAATTGATCATCATCGAGGTGAAGTCGGGGCTGGAGGACTTCCGGGTGGACCGGAAGTGGCATGAGTATGCGCCCTATTGCGACCGGTTCGCCTTCGCCGTGGCGCCGGAGTTCCCGCGCGAGATCCTGCCGGACGAGCCGGGCCTGATGGTCTGCGACGGGTTCGGCGGGGCGATGCTGCGCGAGGCGCCGCATGCGCCGCTGGCGGGCGCCAGGCGCAAGGCGCTGATGATCGCGTTCGGACGGCTGGCGGCGCTGCGGGCTGGCGGGGCCACGGCGGGGGTGCTGGAAGTCTAGGCCTTACCGCTCGTCCCGGCGAATGCCGGGATCCAGATGACAAGACTCGGCGCCGACCGCATAGGCGCGAGCACACTCGCCACTCAGCCATACGATCTGGGTCCCGGCATTCGCCGGGATGAGCGGATTAGGGTCAGCGTGGGGCGCGCTTGGCGAGGATGCGCTGGAGGGTGCGGCGGTGCATGTTAAGCCGCCGCGCGGTCTCCGAGACGTTGTGGCCGCAGAGCTCGTAGACCCGCTGGATGTGCTCCCAGCGCACCCGGTCGGCGCTCATGGGGTTTTCCGGCGGGGCCGGGTTCTCGTCGGCGCGGGCCAGCAGGGCGCGGGCCACGTCGTCGGCGTCGGCGGGTTTGGACAGGTAGTCGATCGCGCCCGACTTCACCGCCGCCACGGCGGTGGCGATGTTGCCGTAGCCGGTCAGCATGATGATCTTGGCGTCGGGTCGGGCGTCGCGGACCGCCTCCACCACCTTCAGCCCGGTGCCGTCCTCCAGCCGCATGTCGAGCACGGCATAGGCCGGGGGCGCGGTGCGCACGGCGGCCAGGGCCTCGCCCACGCTGCCCACCAGGGTGGTCTCGAAACCTCGCTGCTCCAAGGCGCGCCCCAGCCTCGTGCGAAGCGGGGCGTCGTCGTCCAGGACCAGCAGGCTCTTGTCCGGCAGGGCGGCGATGTCGGCGGAGAGATCAGTCATCAGCAACCTCCGATAGAGGCGTTCGGCTCATGCGCTCTGTGCGGCATCATGTCGCGGGTCGCCTCTGCTTCGCAAGCCCCTCCTTGGATTTTCAAGGGGTGCTCACTTCGATTTGCGCGCGTGGCCAGCGGGCCGATACGACTGCACCGTGCGGCCGCGCGTTCTGGAAAGCGACCTGGGCGGCCGTCCGTTCCAGGAGGGTCTTGGCGATGAAGAAGCCCAGACCCATGCCGATATGGCCGGTCCGGCCGCTCTGGATGCCCGGCCGGCTGGTCACATAGGGCTCGCCCAGCTTGGCCAGGATGTCAGGGCTGAAGCCCGGACCGTCGTCGCGAACCTCGATGGCGACGGAGGCGGCGTCGAAGCGGGCGGTGACCAGAACCTCGGAGGCGGCGAAGTCGACGGCGTTCTCGACGAAGGAGGTCAGCGCGTGCAGCACCTCGGGCATGCGCCAGATGTCGGGCGCCTGGACGCCGGGGGCGCCGGTGACGATGGCCTCGACGCGGACGCCCTTCACGCTGGCGTGCGGCTCCAGCACCTCGTGCAGCAGCTGGAGCAGGCTCATGCGCTCGTGCACCTCGTCCGAGGCGGTCTCCGGCGCGTCGGTCAGGCGGGCCAGGATCTCGCGGCAGCGGGCGGCCTGGGCGACCAGCAGGTCGGCGTCCTCCTTGACGTTGGGGAGTGTCGCCTCGCGGGCCATCTCCTTGGCGACGATGGAGATGGTGGCGAGCGGGGTGCCGAGCTCGTGCGCCGCCGCCGCCGCCAGGGCGCCCAGGGCCGAGAGCCTCTGCTCGCGCGACAGCACGGTCTGGGTGACGTCCAAGGCCAGGGCCATGCGGGCGCTCTCCTCGGCCGCCTGGCGGACATAGCCGGCGATGATCAGGATCCCGGCGACATTGGCCGCGGCGGCGCCGATCAGGTAGCTGGGCGGCAGGAGGACGTGGATGTCGGGCGCGGCCGGCAGGTCCATGCGGAAGAAGGCCAGGCCCACCGAGGCGGCGACGGCCATGCCCCCCAGCACCCCCACCGGCGCGAGCGGCAGGGTGGCGGCGGCGAGCGTCACCGGGGCGATCAGCATCAGGGAGAAGGGGTTGGCGATGCCGCCGGTGAGGTAGAGCAGGCCGGTGATCTGGGCGACGTCGAAGGCCAGCTGGGCGGCGGCCTCCCAGGCGCCGGTCATCCGCTGGCCGGGCGAGGCGACGCCGGTGAGCAGGTTGATCCAGGCCGAGGCGCCGATCAGGCCGAAGCACAGGGCGTAGGGGGCGTGGAAGCCAAGGCCCAGGCTCGCGACCAGCAGGATCGCCACCTCGCCGAGCAGCACCACCCAGCGCAGGGTGACCAGGGTGCGCATGCGCAGGCGGCCGCGCGTGGCGCCGCCGGCCGCCCAGACCAGGTCGCCTTGCGCCGCCGGCGGGCTTTGCCTATCGAAGCCGAGCACTGACGACGGCTTCGAAGACGCCAGATGTCCCTCGGACGCCATCGGTGGAATCATCGCGTAAGTCGCCCTGCCTGACGAGGCCCGTTCTTCATGTCCCGCCGAATTCCGATCCTGATCGCCGCCTGCGTCGTGGGCCTCCTGGTGCTGGCCGGCCTGGCCTGGCGGGCGGGCGTGTTCCACGAGGCGCCGAGCGCCGGGCCCGGCGGGCCGTTCCAGTTGGTCGACCAGGACGGCAAGGCCACCACCGAGAAGGTGCTGAAGGGCAAGTGGACCGTGGTGTTCTTCGGCTTCACCTACTGCCCGGACGTCTGCCCCACCACGATGGCGGCGCTGGGCCAGGCCCAGGACCGGCTGGGCCCCAAGGCCAAGGACGTGCAGGTGATCTTCGTCTCGGTGGACCCCGAGCGGGATACGCCGGCCCAGCTGAAGACCTACCTGTCCAACGACAGTTTTCCGAAGGGAACGATCGGGCTGACCGGCACGCCGGACCAGGTGGCCGCGGCGGCCAAGGCCTACCGGGTGTTCTACCAGAAGAGCGGCACGGGCCCGGACTACCTCGTGAACCACTCGACGGCGGCCTATCTGATGGATCCCAAGGGCCGGTTCGCCCGGGTGATCCCCTTCGGCATCGGCCCCGACGAGATCGCGAGGCAGATTTCCGGGGCGATGGCGGGCTGAAACGCCCAGGTCCCCTCCACGCCGTCATCCTAGGCCTTGTGCCTAGGATCCCTGCCGACGCTTCCGCGGCGCAGCAGGACGCGCGGCCAGGCCGACACTCGCCCAGGCATCTCAGCGATAGCTGGCAGAGGGATCCTAGGCACAAGGCCTAGGATGACGGTGGTGGTGGAAGCGGCATTCATGGCGAACTGCGACAACCCGCGCATGAAGGGGCTGGACTTCGTTAACGGCGATAATGTTATGCTGCGTCGCACAACAGAT